>JBBRHH010000257.1:0-8359 GCA_038222915.1 Tepidisphaerales bacterium | reverse complement strand
AGGGGATGTTACTTTTGGGGCTTCAACGTCAGTTTGAAGGTTGCACCTAAACCGGCCTCTGATTCGGCGGTGAGCTTTGCGGCGAGCAGATCGGCCGCGAGGCGGGCGATGGAAAGCCCGAGGCCGACACCGACCTGGCCGTGGGTGTCACCGCGCACGAACGGGTCGAAGAGGGTGGCGAGTTGCTGGGGAGGAATGCCAGGGCCGTTGTCGACAACGGAGAGTGACCAGCTTCCCTCGTGCAGATCGGCGAGGATCTTGACGACGCCGGCGGGGGTGTACTTGATGGCATTGCCGACGAGATTGTGCAGGACGAGGCTGAGCAGTTCGCGGTCAGTGTCCGCGATCGCACCACTGGGGATCTGGCAGTTCAACTGAAGGCCCTTTTCTCGTGCCTGATGGGCAAATTGGGCCGCGATATCCGCGGCCAACGACTCGAGTGAGACGGGCGCGAAGTTCACCGGAATCTTTCCGCGCCTCAGTTTCTCGGCTTGCAGAAGGCGGTCCATCGTCCCGACGGTCTCGAGGATGGAACGCCGCATGAGACTCAGGTCGTTGAGGCTTTCGGCGAATTGCGAGTGGGGTTCGAGATCGCGGCGGAGGACCTCCATCATGAGGACTACGCCGTTTAGATTGCCGCGCAGGTCGTGGGCGAGGAATGACAGATACTTTGATTCGGACTCGGTGGCCGCTTGGAGGCGTTCTGTCTGGTGTTCGACGAAAGCAACGATGCCGCGGCGGGAGGCGGTGTCGATGCCGAGGTTGAGGGCAATGTGTTCCTGGACGGTCATAGAGCGCCCGAGGTCTGCGCTAATTTCTTCGAGCATGATCCGGCGCAAAAGATTGTATTCGACAAGTAATTCGTTGACGTTGTAGTGCTGATGAAATCGAACCTCGCCGTGCGGTCGGGCGCGCTCAAGCAACTCCTGGGTTGGGGCCGGCTCATCGGCCTCCAAAACATCGGCGAGCTGGGCGAGGATGCCGGGGAGGTCATCGCGCAACTGCGCAAGCGTCAACTCTTCGGCACCGGGCAGCGTTTCGCGCACGATGGCCTGCCAGCGGGTGAGAATTTCCCCCAAACGACGGCGCAACGCAGCGGCGAGGTCTTTGAAAGAGCGATGTTCCAGCAGATCAAGCGGCGGATTTACCATACGTGTCCGGTGTTTTCAGTAAGCGGAGTGCAGTGTAGCTTGACGCGCGGCATGACCCAAGTCTCGCTCGCGAAAACGGATTGATTGATTAGACTCTCGCGTAACATGGATAGAGCTGGATTGAAGAGGCAGATTGTCGATGCATTGCGATTTGCGCAGAGCCAGGTCAGGCGATTGATTGAAGCGCATCCTGGTTTTTATCCGCTCTATACTGACGGGGGGAAATGGAAGCACGACAAGCCGGCGTGGACACACTGGTGCGACGGTTTTCTGCCGGGAATGATGTGGCTTTTCCTGGAATCCGGCGAGGCCGACGATGCGGCTTACTGGCGGGGAAACGCGGAAAGATATTCGCGAGGGCTGGAAGGCCGGGCGGAAGACCGGGACGTGCATGACCTGGGTTTTCTTTTTTATCACGGATCGTTCAAGCGCTGGTACGACATGACTGCGCGGGAGGGCCGGGCGGACAAGAGTTTGAACGATGTCGTTGTACGCGCGGGGCAGGTTCTGGCGATGCGGTTTAAGGAGAAGGGGCAGTACGTTCGCTCGTTTATCAGCGATGAATCGATTTTCATCGATATCATGATGAACGTTGGCATTATTTTTTATGCGGCCGGCCAGACTGGAGATGCGCGACTGCGTGAGATCGCACTGAGGCACTGCCTGACCACACGACGGGTGCTCTTGCGCGGGGATGGATCGACGGCACACGAGGGGATCTTTGATCTGGAGAGTGGCGCGTTTCTGCGGCAGACGACGCATCAGGGTTTCCGTGGCGACAGCGCCTGGAGTCGAGGCTTGGCGTGGTCGCTGTATGGTTTCGGGACTGCGTATGAACTGAGCGGTGAAGCTTGGCTGTTGCGGGCGGCGAAGCGGAACGCGGCATTTTTCATCGAACATCTGACCGACGATGGGGTGCCGCCGTGGGATTATGACGCGCCGCCGGAGGGGCCGCTTAGCATCCGTCAGCCCGACAGCTCGGCGGCGGCGATCACGGTTGTGGGGCTTCTGAATTTGGCGCGACTTTCAGAGGACAGTGAGCGGGCGAAGGCGTATGAGGATGCGGCATTGCGCGCCATTTCGACATTGACGCGACCCCCCTACCTGGCGAGCGACGATTCTGCGTGGGAGGGGATATTGAAACGGGGTGTTTATCATATTCACAAGGGTCTTGGGGTGGATGAAAGCGTGACGTGGGGAGAATTTTTCTTTGTTGAAGCGATGGTCAAAACCCTCGCGCTGCTGTAATTGGTTAGACTGCGCTTGAGCCTGTTCCCTGACAAGGAGATTGAAGCAGACATGGACGTCGGCAACCTTTCCAAATCGAGTTCGCCTGGAGTGCCTGTCGCCGCATATATCGGCGTTGGAATGCTGGCGCTGGTTTTACGCCTCTGGTTTGTCGGGGGCGTGATCCATCAGAACGCACCTGAGGGAATTCAGAATTTCAATGCTGACAGCCCGGCGTATTTGCGGCTTGCGCACAACCTTCAGCGCGGCAAGTACGTGACCAACACGGCCGAGTCGCATCATGATGGATTGCTGCGAACGCCGGGGTATCCATTTATCTGCGCGATTCTGGGGGCGTCGCCGGGGGTGATTCTCTGGTCGCAGGCGATCTTGGGGACGATTCTGCCGTTAGTCGTGATGCGTCTGGCGATGCACATTTTTCATAAGCCGACAGCCGCGATTGTGTGTGGGCTTTTTGCCGCCATCTCTCCGAGCGGGATCGGGTTGTCGGGGATGATTCTGGTTGATCTGGTGTTTGGGCTGACATTTGTTGCGGGCTTTGTGCTTCTGTATCGAGGCGCGAGCATCGGCAACGGCGGGCTGATGTTTCTGGCTGGGCTGGTCTTTGCGGTGGCGGTGATGATCAAGCCGACGCTGATCCTGTGGCCGGCGGCGTCGTTGCTGGTAGCCGCGCTGGTGGCGCGCGGGAGCGGCGCGGGGCTGCGATGGCATCACGCGGCGCTGTGCATCCTGCCACAGATTGTTGTCATAGTCGGGTGGTCGACGCGCAATTATGTTTCGGACCGGCTCTTTACCTTCTCAACGATCGACACGCAGAACGTCCGGCATTTTGTAGCGCCGCAGTTGCAAGAATGGAACCTCGCGGGGCGTTCGCCGGATGATGAGGATGTGAAGCGCAATCAGGAGCGCATCGACCAACGCGATACGAAGGATCTGACTCTTGCGCGCACGACCACGACGATCGCCGCCAAGGTGATCCGACGGCAGCGGACCGAGGGTTTGGACATCCTGCAGGGGCATCGGATTCGGATGATTGGACTTTGGGCGCACAACGTCGCGGCGACACTGACGTCGAGATTCGGTTTCATCACAACGGAACTACCGCAATCATCGAGCATTCGCGGGATCGTGCTTGGGCTGGAGTCAATTGTTTTCTCCATACCGGTGCGGATCCTCGCGGTGATGCTGGTGATTGCCGGTTATGTGCTGACGTTTATGCGGCGCGGGATTGGTGATGGCCGACGACGCTGGTATGCGCTTCTCGCACTGGGATTGACGTTTTGCTACTTCGCGGTTTTTACCGGAACGACGTTCTCGGTGGGATGGCGTGTAATTTATCCGGCTGAGTTCGCGTTGGTGATGTTAATTGTCGCGGGGATGACGGGCCCGTCGGCCGATATGGATGACGACATGGATGATCTGGATGAGCCGCGCCGGCGGCTTGTTTAGCGGACGGGCGGCGCGAATAATACGGGGTCGACAATGGTTTTTAGAGGTGTCATGAAATCATTTATTTTTGCAGTTCTAATTTGCGGCCTTTTGGGGTGCGAGCGCAGCGTGTCGACCCCAGCGGCAACTGCGGCTGGGACGACTCCCACAACGGCTCCCGCGGCGACCCAGCCAGGAACGGACACGAAAGGATTGGTTGTGAAGACTGATAAGGAATGGAAGGAATTGCTGACGCCGAATCAGTATCACGTGATGCGGGAAAAGGGGACGGAGCGGCCGTTTAGCGGCGAATATTGGGAATGCCACGACAAGGGCGTTTATCGTTGTGCGGGATGCGGCGCGGTGTTGTTTGATTCTTCAACGAAGTTCGAATCCGGGACGGGATGGCCGAGCTTCTATCAGCCAGCGGCCGCGGGCAGCGTGGCGGTATCAGCGGATAACACGCTGGGCATGTCGCGGGACGAAGTGACGTGCGCGCGATGTGGCGCGCACCTGGGCCATGTGTTTGATGATGGCCCCAAGCCAACCGGCCAGCGCTATTGCATGAATTCGGCTTCGCTGAAGCTTGAAAAAGCGAAATAAATCTAAGATTGCACTCTGTTTTATTGGATGATTAGGCGAGAACCTTCAGAGTACTTCAGGATGATGCCGATCTGTGCTATAAGGCGATGAGCGCGCGTATGATGCCGCGCTATTCGGCAATACAACGGAGTGCATTTTTGTGGCTGCGAATCTGTATGCGTTGCGACGACTCACCGACAAGATCCGCCGCAGGGTCCGCGTTGTTGTAGGAAAGCCAGATACGACGCCGTGGATCCTCTCGCCCAAGCCGCTTCTTTCACGCCCTGCATTTGTCGATTTTGTTTTTACACTCGATTATTTAAGCACGAATTCAAAGCTCTTGCGGATAATGCACGAGGCGATGTCGGCCTATGGGCTGAGCATTTTGCTGGTCAACGAGAGCAGCGTGGAGGCGGTGACGCAGGAGATCGACGGCGGGAGGCTGAGGCCGCATGTTTATCTTGATCTGAGCAGCCGGCCGGGGGACGTGTACGAGAAACTTCTTTATAAAGCGTCGCAGGCGGGGGCGCGGGCTATCCGGAATCCAGACCATACGAAGTGGGTGTTGAAGGCCGATCTGCATCTGGTGTTGGAAAAGGCAAAATTTCCGGTGCCGCCAACGGTGATCTTGCGCGCTGGCGAGCCGGACCGGGATCTGACCGAAGAAGAACGAGCACGCGTTGGCGAACGGATTGTCATTAAGCCGTCATTCGGAGAGGCGGGCAAGGGTGTGCGGCTGAATCGCGAGCCGACGCGGGAGGCGATTTCGCAGGCACGCGATTTTAACCGGAAAGATGACTGGCTGGTGCAGAAGATGATGACGTGGGGGCGGGCCGGGGCTCGGCCGACGTATCTGCGGGCGTACAACATTCTGGGACACCGGTCGATGCTGTGGTGGTCGTCGGAACGGGGGGGGTATGAATGTCTAAGCTGGGAAGAGTTTGAAAAGTACGACCTGTTTCCGGCGATGCGGCTTGTCGACCGGCTCGCGGAACTGAATGGAATGGAATTCTTTTCGTCGGAGATTTGCGCGGTGGCGGATTCGGGGCCGGACCGTTTCTGCCTGATCGACTACACCAACGATCAATGCGACATCGATCCGGAAAGCAGTCCGTCGGCGAGCCCGCCGGAAATTTGGGTGCGGTGGGTTTGCAGGCGCTTTGCGGAATTTACGTGGCGGATCAAACACGGGCTGGATCCGATGCCGGACAAGAGCTTCTATTTAGCGCCGCCGCCGGCGGGTTGAAGTCGTTTGCTTTTCTGGGCCGGGGATTGGTATTTCAGAGTGCGCTTAGAGTTTCCTGCCTGCCCAGTACATCCACCGACGATACCACCGGGAGGATCTGGTCCAGATGCGCCAGAACGACGGTGGAGGCGTCGGCGAGGAACTGGGATCCTGTGTGCCGGGAAATCTCCGCAACGATTTCATCGCGGTGCATGCGCGGCCGATGCGGTCGATCGTGCGACATGGATTCGAGCGCTTCGAGGAGTCCAATCAATCCTGCCGCGCGGGGAATTTTCCCATCCACCAATCCGAAGGGACCGCAACCGTCGGGCCGCTCGTGGTGATATAAGATGGCCTCAACGGCGTTTTGCTGATCGGGGAATAACTTGTCCACCAGTCGCGTGCTGTACTGGGAATGGACGCGCACCAATGAGAGTTCTTCCGGGGTGAGTCGGGTTTGTTTGAGGAGCAGCGTATCGGGGACGCAGAGCAATCCAAGATCGTGGAAACGGGCGGCGATAGACAAGGAGAACGCCGCGTCAGGATCCATTTCCTGAATGCTTGCGACAACCTGTGCGGCGGCCTCGATGCGGGCGTAGCGGCCCAGAAGGTAGGGCAATCGCTTTTCCAGCATCTGGGCGAGAACGATGAGATGTTCCTGACAACGACGCCGCCAATCGACGGGGTCTTGGGAATTGGCACTTTTCTGAGTCGACGATGGCAACTGAGTCAGCGTTTCCATCATTTTTTGTTTCGAACGGCGACAAATCCAACCTGCCACACGTTTCAAGTATGTATTAGATGCATTGGTGTGACTGAATTTCCTTAGATTTGTGGTTATTCCGGTGCAAACTTTAAAAGCGATATCCGGGTGACCTGTGGTGTGTACAATGGGATGGTCTCATCAAGGAATCTACATGCGTTACTTCGCTGGATTTGGACTTCTGGGCCTGCTGGTCATGTGTGGGATCTATGCGGTTTTTTTTAACAAGATCGAATACCCGATGCTGAAAACGGGGTTGCAGGCACAACAGCAGGCGCAGGATATCAGTGGGCGAGATTTTATGGACGCGATCAAGGTTTCGCCCCAGTCGAAGGACGGGCGCGAATGGCTTGATGTGACCTGGCTGGATCCGGCGGGGCCGCCGGTCACATATTATGGGCTGGCGGTCGGGGACAAGATCATTGCATTTGGCGACATTGACGTCCGGGCGGTTGGAGCGGAACCGGCGGCAGGGCTTTTCATTGACGTGTATCGTTCGCCGATTGAAAAAAAGAGCCTTACGGTCGTACGCGGGACACAGACACTGACATTGCCGATGTCGGCGGGATCAGCCGCGGCGGCGGTTCCGTCGACTGCGCCGTCGGGTGGCGGTATAAGCCTGCCGCCACAGCTTCAGAAGATTCCGATGCATTGATGTTGGGCGGCCGCTATGGGGCGGGTTTTGTGGCGGGAACAGCCTTCGTGGTCGGTGCGGTTGTGGGGGCTGTCGCCGGCGCCGGGAGGCCTACTGCGATTGGCAGATCCTTTTTATAAAGCACTTGTATTCCGGGGAGGATTGGCGGCTGGGTCAGGGTGATCAACTGGTTGGTGAGGTCAGCGCGGGCAAGCCGCTTCATTTCGATGAAGGAACCGGCGGGCATCCGTGCTTCTTTCTTTTTTGCATCGACTACAAAAGCGTCGGGGACCGCGAAGACGAAGTCGACGTTTTTTCCCTCGACGAGAAGGAAGTCGTCCGGTTGGGCCTTGATGAAGCGGAGGTTGTTTGCGAGCGTGCCCTGGCAGAAATAATCAACGCCGTTGAAGACGATGCGCACGGACGCGGGACCGAAGCGGAGAATCTTGTCCGATTCGGCGTTGGTCAGATCGTTGCGCGCGTCGACATCGACACGCACAACGAGCCACCACATGGGCTTTTCGGTGGCCGGGTCTTTGTCGGCGACGCCTGAATCTTTCTTTGCGGCCGCCATGACGACTTGTTCGGCAGTGATCGGCTTGTTGGGTTCTGGCTTTACGAGGGAGCTGTACTGGTTGCCGCGAACGCCGAACATTTCGACGTCGAGGGGATTGGGAAGCTTCTGATAGGCGAAGACACCGCGGACGGCGAGCGTGTCTTTGAGGGCGACATGTTTGACGCCGTTTTCCGTGCCGAGGCGCTGGCCGAAGAGCTCCTTCAGATAGTCGGGATGAATCTCGCGGAACGAGGTGTCGGCGCTGAGTGCACCGGCATTACAAGATTTGAAGAATGCGAGCACCCAGTCGTCGACGGGCAGCATCATGGCGACTGCGCCGGACGGGTTGGTCCAGACGTCGGTTTTAAGCTCGCTGTAGGTTCGCTCGACCAACTGGGTTTGGCCGGGGAACTTCATCATGACTTTCTTTTCCTCGCTTGGGAACCGCTCGTAACCGATGACGCTCCGGCCAAAGGGCATCATCTGCAGTGCGATCACGAGGATGCCGGTGGCGAAGATTCCGGCGATGACGCCCATCACGCCGGCGCCGATCTTGTCGGCGAGGACCGGAAATCGAACGTTGCCCGGGACGAGTTGATCAAGGAGGACGCGGAGGACGAGGTAGATCAGGGCGAAGAGGCCAACTGTCACCAGGCCGTTCGCGGAATCAGCAAATTTGCCGGCGAGGAGGGATGTGACGACCCATTCCTGCCAGCCCAGGGCGAGCATGGCCGCGAGGACCGCGCAGATTGCGGAGAGCGCTGCGCTGAAG
>JBBRHH010000256.1:0-8374 GCA_038222915.1 Tepidisphaerales bacterium | reverse complement strand
AAGCGCTTCGCCCTCCTCAACTTCACCTTCCCCGAATACCTCACCCCCGAAGAAGTAAAACTCTACGAAGCCGCGACAATAAAAATCGTTGATTCCGTGACGCCGCTCCCTCCGAAGTAATTCGACGGTTCTCCAAAGGTCCCGCCACATGAACAACCCCTCACTTCAGGCCGTCCTCTTGCCCCTGTTACTTCTGCCGGCTCTCGCCGGCTGCTTCGGCTGCACAACAGAACCTCCGCCCACCCACGAACCACACGATCACGACTCCACTCCATCCCCCAAAATTTACGACCCCGCCGTCCTACACCTCACCTTCAACCTCACGCTCAACATCCCCGACGCCCTCGTAAAAGAAGCCCAGATTCCCACCGGCCATTTGAAAGGACAACTCGCCATCGAAGGTCGCAGCGAGCAATTGTTCCCCGGCTCCCCGCGCTCCAAATACCAGGCCACCCTCCGCGTCCTCATCACTGACCAGAAACAGGAAACCACCTACATCAACCTCGACACCAGCGTAGACGGTGAAGGCGATGGCACGCCCGACGAAGAGCTCTGGTCCATCTTCGGAAAGTTCAGCCGCTCCTACGAAGTGCTCGAAACATCATTCAGACATCTACAGCTCTCCACCACCAAACCCGCCACCCAAAAACAATAAAAACCCCCACCTCAAACAAATCGCGAATACCAAAAATAAACCAAATAATCTCTTCCCTTGGCGCTCTTGGCGATCTTGGCGGCAAAAGTTTTTCTTCTACGGCAAAAGACTCTTCCCATCCATATAAGCAGGCGGCGTCCGCCCAAGCAGCGTCATCAAAGTCGGCGCAATGTCGAGCACCGAACAGCACGGCATAACCCCCGAAGCCTCAATACCCGGCCCACTCACCGCACTAAAGCCCGGCGGGCTATGAAAAGAGTCCCGGAAGAACCCAGGCTTGCGCTGCCGCACCTCCCCACAAGGATGACTAAGCCGCTCAAGAAAATGCCGCGCAGGCTTCCAGTGAACGTAAAGATCCGGCAGATAGTAGCTCGCACCGTCGATCCAGCAGTCGGCCGTGCGCAAGACCTTACTCACCGCACCCTCCCCGGTAACCGGATCGATCAGCCGCATAAAGTCCGCCTCAATCTCATCCAGCAGCGCGTAGTATTCCGGCCCGGGCTGAACCATCCCCCCCGGTTCCCGTCCAGCCAGATTCACCCGAATGTGTGTGCTGAACAAACCGACCGGCACAACAAAAGCTCTCGACCGGCCAAAATCCACGGTGGACGCAAAACCCGAGATCAGCATCTTCTGCTGCACGTCCACCGGCAAGTGCTTGCTGATGGCAAACCGCACCGGTTCGGGAATCGCCTGCCGCACCCTCTGCAGAACTCCACGGATTTGCCGGCCAGCGTCCGATGGAGCAACCTGATACCCGCGCATCTCCATGAATTTCCGGGCGATCTCCAGCGTGGGATATTGTTCTTTGATGCCGTACAGGGAGAGCATCCAGGTAGTCGCATCGGCCGGCAGCAGCAACTGCAATTCGCTGATGGCCGCATCAACCGCCTGATAGAGCGTGCGAACGCCATTGCGCAGAACCTCAGAGGGTGCTTGCCGGGCCCCAGATTGCATCGGCCACAGCAAATGCGCCGCATCATGCAGCTCATTGAACCCCACAACGATGAGTCGGTGATCGCCACCCCGGACGGACCCCCGGATCAATTCCTTAAAGAGGTGCACTTTCCGCCGCAGTGTCTCCAGGTTCTTCTCCAACTGTCGTTCGTAGTACTCGGCCGTCTCCTGAAACCGGTCGAACCGCAGCGACGACTGCGCCCCATAAATCCCCCGCACCCGCGCCGCAAACTCAGGCGGCTCGGCCACCATCTCCGCCCGCGCATACGCTTCCTGGTGAGCAGTCAGATTATATAACTGCTCCCCACGAAGCCCGGGAACCAGGCAGCTCTCAATGGGCTCAAGAATCAACGAGCGAAATTCGGGGTCCTCAATAGTCGCCCAGCACGGCGTGCAACGGGCCTCTTCAAGGGAGACGATTTCGAGATCATAAGTCCCGGGTTTCAGGCGGCGAGCGGCGTAGTACCCATGCTGCGTGCCGGGAACACCGGAGTAGGCCGTAAGCCAGGTCCCCACTTCGTCCCAGAACGCCGGCCCCTCAACGCGATGCAGCTTCGACTTTTGCCAAAGCGCCGCCATATTCGGCAGCAGTCCCTCACCCATCCACTGTTCCACGTTGGCAAGGGTTGCCGAGTCCAGAACATAAACGATAACGGGCCCACCTGATCCATGTGACATGAGCCACCGTAAAAAGAAACTACCGGGCACTCCGGCGGAACATGCATCCCAGCTCGCGTCGTTACCGTTTCACAGATGCCCAGGGACCATCCCTCGGGCAATTGATAAAAAATATACCGCCGTCTGGACCCCCCGCAAGGGAGAGGCGCGAGAGGCCGCACCACGATTGCCAATCAAATCACCCGCCACCGCCCACACTCCGGACACCGCCCCTCCGACCCGCGCAGGTCATACCCGCACGACAAACACCGATCCTCCTCGCGCCGCCGCGCAATCTCCTTCTGCCGGATCGAAAGATCCACATACCACCACGCCCCGCCCACGCCCACGCCAACCACCAGGGCCCAAAACAGCGGACAGTCCCACTGATCGGGAAAAAAGTGCAGCGAATCCAAAACCCCGCAAAGCGCAAAGAAGAGCAGCAACCCAAGAAAAAACCCAAAAAAATCTCATGAGCCCGCGGCATCACACCATCCTACCACGACGCGGAACGACACACGGCCGCCCACGGACCACCCTCCGCCGCCGCTTCGTGTGAACGTTACTTGGGCGGATGGTGGCTTTCGAAGCGGACAAGCACCGCGCCTTGCGTGCTGTATAAATAGCGGGCCTCCCAGGATAGGCCGTAGAGGGTGCCGTCCGGGGCGATGAGTACATCGCCTAAGCCGCCGGTGCGTTCGACGAACTCCACATGGGTCGATGTCACGACTCCGTTTTCGCTGACACGTAGGAGCACGTCGCGGCCAGATGCCGCCGCATTTTCATAGACCAGCACCACGAACTCACCCGAGTCAAGCCGTTTGAAATCTTCAAGGAAATTGCCCCCCGTTGCGCCGTCAAACCGGATGACACTGCGACCTGACTTACCGAAGGACGTATCGAGCGATCCATCGCTGTTGAAGCGGTCAAGAAGAATACCGCCCTTCGAATCCGCCAACTCAACCGCAACGACCAGCTTGCCATCGGGCTGCAGGAGGTCGGCGACATCGCCGTGATAATAGTCGGTCATCGGCCCGACGCCGCCGTTCGGATACGAGGTGTCAAGGCTGCCATCCTCATACAGTCGCACTCGCAGGAAGCTGTCTACTGACCTGTAGTTCGGGTCGATGCTTCCCACGAAGAGGATCCGGCCGTCGCCTTGGATCAGCAGTGTTCCAGACCGAATGTCAAAGCCGGGTCGTGCAGCCATCGCGTACTCGGCCACAGAATAATCGGCAAAGTCGTAGTCTTTGGATCCATTGGGTTGGAAGCGCCACACTGCCGCCAGATTGACGTTGTCGCCGTCGGGCCCATAGAGCGTACCGGCGACGACAATCTTTCCGTCGGGCTGAATCGCGATATCCTGAAGCTCGCTGAGATCACCGGCATAGACATTGACGACCGCGCCGTTCTGGCCGAAGGTCAAATCGGGCGTTCCATCCACGTTGTAGCGACGGAGGACAAGCTGAAAATCCGACGCGGCGGCCGCATGCCGCCGGCTCACAACAAGAATCTTTCCATCTGAGAGCGTTTTGACCAAGTCGAACGGCTGGGAAAGATGCGAGGTCGCCAGAGCACCTGGCGTAAAGGTGGGATCGACCAACCCATTCTTCTGAAACCGCGCGATCACAGCCCCCGCCCGGTCGTACAGGAGAAGCTTGCCCTGGTGCCCCGGGCCAATCGCCACGGGGTCGCCATTGCCAATGGGATAAAAGAAAGTGGACGAGCCGCCGATTCCAAAAGAAGCGTCGCGCGGCGTCCGATCGGGCGTGGAATACGTCGGTACTGGAATGACCTCGATGGATTCAAGTTGAGAACATTCACCATCCGGGCCGGGCTTGTCGAAGAAAACCCGCAGCACGTGTCGGCCGCGCGTCATCCGAACGCCGCTGCTTAATTTGAAGTCGCCGTATGCTTGTTCCCTCAAGAGCCCCGTGACATCGCGGCCGTCCAGATCAACGTGCATCGCGCCGCCCGTGGCGTTGACGACGGTGGCATTGTAAGCCGTCAGCTTCAGTCTGTATTTCCGGGTTTGCTGGATGTCGATGGTGTAGTCAACCCATTCGCCCGGGTGCGTGTTGCTGGTGTATGTGTCGTCGAAAGTGTCCATATAAAGACGACTCCGATGGCGCGAGAGATCCACACCCCCGCGGGGCCGAAAGATGGGCGCGCCGTTGGTGGTGCCCGTGTTGGCCGGATCGGTGTCGTGGTAAGCGATCCCCTCGCCGCCGCGATCGTAGTCCTGGACCGGAATCACGATGCCATAGGACGAATCAACAACATTGGCCTGAAGCGGCATGCCATGCGGCGTCCCCGAGAAATGAACCCGGCCTTCCAGGCCTTCAAAGACGGATTGTTTGCCGCAGCCGGGTGTCCCCATCGGATCGACTCTAGTGGAAGTCTTCAAGTGCGGCAAAACGGCGAGCTATACCGCCGCTCATCGCACCAGCAGCGGGTCGACCTAGATCGCAAAAGCGTCATTCATCCGGCCAGGGCATTCCACGCGCAGTTCCAGCGTCTTGACGCCGATGATGGGGATGTCAAACGCCTTCAGCGATTTGGAAACTTGAACCGGCTGCGACGTCCACACGGCCTTGCCGTCCCCCAGAAAGCTGAAGGTCAGCGCGCTTTGAGCGTGCAGCGCCTTGTCATCCAGTGCAACCCGCCCGCGCAACCGTTTGAATCCCGCCCCGAGATGAAACTGAACCCGCGCGAAGTTCTTGGTTCCCGGAATGGTGCAGATGCCGTTGGCCAAATACTTGCCCTCGACCATGATCTTTTCATCCCCCCGGATCACCCCCTTTTTCCCAAAGTAAAAGTCGGCCACCTGAACGTTGAAGTGTTCCAGATCGGCCAGAAAAACAGGCCCGGCGCCGGCGGCCGGCGTCGCCGCCGCCACGGTCTTCAGCGTGTTGATACGGTTCGCCTCCTCCAGATCGCCAGTCTTCATCGCCTCCTTCACCGCCCCGGCCAGTTGTTCCAGATACGTCTCGCGGGCCGCCGCAATCTCCTTGGCGCACGCGGCCTTCGCCTTTTCCACGGCGGCCGTGTAATCGCTCACGGCGGCTTTGGCGCTGGCCGACTTAGGCTCCCCCGCAGGCTCGGCGGCAAGCAGCGTGAGCGCCGTCAATCCGCAGGCCAGGACCACCAGAACTCGCGCTTGAATCCCAATCATGACTCTCCCGGTTATTAAGATTTGATTACAAAAGCTTACTATCCGGCCGGATGGCCGTAAAGCGGATGCAAAGTAGGGAGGCAAGACAGCGGCACGCCACGCACCCGCTGAGCCCGACGAACCGCGGACCTCTGCCTATCCGAATGATTCCGGCCGTTCCAATTTGCCCGTAGCCGCTGTGCCACGGACACAGACCCGTAGAATGTCCCCCCGCCGCTAACCCGGCTTCTGAAACCAAACGCAACCAGAATGGATGTCAGATTAACCATGCCGTTCCCGCTCGACGTCAAATCCCTTCAAGCGACCGAGGAAAAACTCGGCCTCACCTTCCCCTCAACCTTTCGCGGCAAAATGCTCCGCGACAACGGCGGAAGCGTCTGTGCCTGGGGCGAAACCTGGTGGCTGCATCCCTTCCTCGACAACAGCGATCGAAAGCGAATAGCCCGCACCTGCAACGACATCGTCCGCGAAACAGCGGCCGCCAGAAAATCCAACGCGTTTCCAGAAACCGCTGTCGCGATCGGCCACAACGGCGGCGGTGATCACCTGATCCTGATACCCAAACAAGACACCCTCGGCGAACTCGCGCAGGCAGTCTATTGGTGGGATCACGAAACTGGCGACGTAGCCAAACTGGCCGATGATTTCGCCGATCTTCTGGGGAGCGGACACGGGGTCTGAAGCTGATGTGACGTCGCGCTGGGCGCTCGGCCGAGCGATTGCGGAAGACAAACATGCTTCCGCTCAGCGGATCGTGCCCCAGGAACGCCCCCACCGCCTCGGCCAGGCCGTCCAAGCTCTTACGCATGTCCACCGGCGACATCGCCACCCAGTCTTGAACATTGCCGGCAACCATGACGCTTCCCCTTGCGAGCGCGCAGGCTGGCGTTCGATGGCATGCACCAACTCCGCGACGCGCCGCGGGTCCATCGCGGCCGCCAGCCGCATCACCCGCCCGACCCGCAACCGGATCACGATCGGATGCTCTGGCATCGGCTTCGCCAGCGTCACGGGCAAAAACGCCGGCCTGTCCGCCCGCGCGGGATCAGCGGAGCGCTGGACGATCTGACGCCGCCAGAAGTAAAACGCCGACTCCAGCGCCTGCCCGCGCCGGCGCCATTGCCGCACATTCAGGCCACTTCGCCGCTGGCGATCCAACGCATCGCGCCAGAACGCTTCACGCCCGCCCTCCCGCTGCAATCCTCTGGCCACAGCTCATCTCCTTGTTGGTGATGGCCGGCATGATGACGAGCCGCGGCATGGGATTGAAGATGGGGTTTGCCGAACACACACAAACGTGGGGCCATTCGAGTTGGGCGAATTTCACACTCGCCCGTGGTATCCAACGGCTCGTCTGTTTCGTCAGCGAAAGCGATGGAATTGGACGAACGACGTTCAAGATATCGAGAACGAAATTCGACACGAGCTGACATGAACTCACTAACTGGAGAATCAATCCGACTCCTCAAACCGCTGATGGGTGGATCGTGTCGGAAACACCCATCGAGAGCGAACCCGCGAAATTCAGTCCCGACACCCCTGCATTGACCAGTTACTTTCCCGTCCTTATTTCTGTGGTAAGATGATAAGTGTGCGTCTCATCGTCAAATGCGAGCCTATCCTTGTTGCTTACTAACCAACTCCACAACCGTTCAGTCGCCTTTGCGTCCAGATTCCCTTCAACACCGGCGGCTTTTAGAACAAGCGGGCGCGCCGATTGATCTATGATCTTATCGACTTCGTGCTGCAGGTCTTCTGAGTAGTGCTTTTCGTCCAGGCTATGCAGCAGACTCCGAAAAAGAGGAAGGGCTCGTGGAGATCCACTTTCGATACTGGCCGCCGCCAGTTGCAGCCGACTGTCTGCGCTAAACTTCTGACCCTGCTCCTCCAATCTCTTCCAGATCAGCGGACCCAACTTAATGCCGCGCATATCCGCCAACGTACATACACAATGAACCACGTGCCGTTCGTCCGGTCGCCCATTTGATGAGTTCATTAGGGCTGCTAGAAGCGATTCAGGCTCATCGTTGTCAATTACAACATGGCGATGCTCTTCGAGCATATTCCTTTTCGCGCCCTCGGCCATGGTGCGCAGATAAAGCGCGACGTTGTTCGCATCTGGACTGTTCCCACCGTCCGCTGCCACTTTGCTCGCAAGTAGATTGAGAAGCGTCTCCATCTCGACTGGGACTGTCCAATTGCCTACGAAGCAACTCCGATGAGCCGCACCCACGCGCACCGTTGTCCCACACTCAAATCCGTCTACAGCAAACCGATCAATTGTCAGGAATGGGGGTGGCTTCGCGATGAACGCCTGAGCAGCTTTTCGTACCGATGCAGCACTATCGGCTGACGATCGAATTGATATTTGCCCCTTGGCGTCCGACCGAATCAGCTTGGCAGAGTCACATTGAATGGTGGCACCGGTTCCAATGGCATAAACCACTATCGAAACCGGCTCGTCCGCCTGAGTAGTCGCTGGAGCACCGGCATAGACATTGCTTCGAGGTCCGACACAGCAGAGAGCAAAAACATTGATCAGAAAGATATATGGCACCGGTCTTAACATACAAATAACCACCTTGTATCGAATATCCCGGCGTTGGTCGCGAAAAGGAGGTGTTTGCCGGCGAGATTGGTTTGCAGATTCTCGAAGCTGCCGAGTCGGGTTCCATCGGATCGCTTCCAAAACAATTTAAGATTTTTGAGGGGCGATTCGACGCAGGCAACGGTGTAACGATGGCCGGTAAACGTGACTTGCTCGACGACCACAGCGTTTGCGGGAACCGGCGATTTGCGGTTGCAGCTTGCGAAGACCCCCGCGACGACCAGCAACAGAGCGAAAAATAGTAGCCTGTTCACGACCATGTATATCCCGGCACGAAATCTCCCCTATCTTTCCCATTTTCCCAACTCGCGTTGAACGCTTT
>JBBRHH010000255.1:0-8416 GCA_038222915.1 Tepidisphaerales bacterium | reverse complement strand
AACCTCACAGTCCTCATGATCCTCGCGGTGTTCGTGATGTACGTCATCCTGGCGATTCTTTACGAGAGTTATCTGCACCCGCTCACGGTACTTTCGTCGCTGCCAGTCGCGCTGGTCGGCGGGCTGGCGACGCTGCTCCTGTTTCGGGAGGAAGCGTCGCTGTACGCGTACATCGGGATGTTCATGTTGATGGGCATCGTGAAGAAGAACGGCATCATGATCGTCGACTTTGCGATGCAGCGGATTGCGCGCGGCGCTTCGGCCCAGGATGCGATTCACGATGCGAGCATGGACCGTTTCCGGCCGATCATCATGACCACGCTGGCGGCCATCATGGGCGCGCTGCCGATTGCCCTGGGCTTTGGCGAAGACGGCGGATCGCGCCGGCCGCTGGGGCTGGTGATTGTCGGCGGATTGATTGTGTCTCAGTTTATCACGCTGTATGTAACGCCCGTGATTTACCTTTATCTGGAGGATTTCCAGGAGAAGGTGCTGGACCGCTCGTCGTTCTTCCGGTCGTCGCGGGTACACAACCTGGCGATGGCGGAAGAGGAGAAGGAGCGGGACCGGCTCATTCCCGAGGCGGCGCTGGCCGGCAACGGCAACGGGCATGGAAATGTCCACGGCGCGGACGCCTGATGGTCTGGCTTGCCCTGTGAACGGGAGGCTGCTACCGTTTTCGAGCACGCCCGCGTAGCTCAGTTGGATAGAGCGTGGGTTTCCTAAACTCAAGGTCGCAGGTTCGATCCCTGCCGCGGGTACTTCGGTGTTTGCAAGGTATCGTAAGGAGCGGAATCATCGGGTAAATCGCCATCCGCCTGCGCTCCACACGCCACCAACTCCCCCTGTACCGCTCCATACTGCGCCGCATTCTGCGCCGCCGACTCCGATGCGATCACCGCCTGCGCGAAATGGGCATCGGTCACTTGCAGGTAATGTTCCTGGGCGACGGCGCGGCTGTTGCCGATCCACTCGCAGACCACGTGAATCGGGTAACGCTCGCAAAGCTCAGTCTGCCGCGTCGCCCGCAGGTTGTGCCAGGGCTTCGGCCACACCTTCAATCCCGCCTTGACGATGATTCTGCTGAAGTGCGTCCGCAGATTGCAGGCACTGTCACGGTAGCGGGTGATGACGTACTCGGTTCCCGGCTCGGCCTGTTCAAAGACTTCCAGCAGGTGCGGCCGCAGTTCAGGGAACAGCGGAATCATCCGGCAATCCTTCCCCTCATGATGCTCGGTCTTGGGTGATGGAACGCGGATACGGTTGTGCTCCCAATCCACGTCGGCCCACTTCAACGCCAAATGTTCGGACGGGCAGCGAAGGCCACCGTAGCGGCTCAGGGCGAACAGCAGACGCCATTGTGAGTCGGGGCAGGCGTCCAACACCTTGGCGGCCATTTCCCGCGTCACAAAGAACATCCTCGCCTTGTCCGCCCGCACCGTCGCGGCCATGCCTTCAAACGGATTCGCTCCGCGTACCAGCCCCCGGCGGATCGCCGCCTTGAATACCTGCCGCGCCCGTCCAATGTGCCGGCGGATTGATCCTTCCGCCAATCCCGCCTTGACCATGTGCAGGCGGAATTCTTCGGCCTCATTGGGACCGATGGCGCGCAGGTCGCAGCCTTCCCCAAAGCAATTCACCAGCCAGCGCCGCACCTGCTTGAAATTCAGGATCGTGTTGGGCTTGAAGTCGGGGCGGCCTTCGATGAATCCATCGACGAATGCGGCCAGCGCCGCCCGTCCACCATTGCGTGCCTTCACAAGCCCCACCGCCGCCAGCCGGCCGTGCATCCGATCATCCAGCCCGGACAGCCATCGGGAGGTTTCATCGTCCATGCTGCCGGTAATGCCCGCGCCGATGACGGCCTCGATCTTCACCTTGAAGGCTTCCGCCTGCTTCGTCGTCGCCTTGCCCATGCGGATCGCCTTGCGGCTGCCGTCGCCGGCGACAAACAGAATTCGCTTTCGGCCGTTGGGATCGTTGATGATGCTCGCCATGATTCACCGTCCTTTGCAAAGGTTCAGATTCAAGTACGCCGCCAGCTTGTCCACGCTGGACAGGTCAAGGCCACGCTCGCCCCGCACGAATCGGGACAAGGCGGCCTCGGTCACGCCGGTTTCCTGAGCGATGCGATAGCGGCTCACTCCCGCCGCCAGAATCGCCTGCCGTAGTTGCTCGCTGATGCGCGTTGGTTGCTTTGCCACGTCCATAGCTTACTCTGTACTTGTCTTATGTCAAGCTATGTTATTTCTGCTTTTCTGATGGCTCTACATCGTCGGGCCGGCCGTCGTCCAGTAGCCCCTCACTCCGGTGGCGGTGATCACCATATTGCGATACTTGTACTTGGGGTGTTGTTGATGCAACTCTTTTGCCAAGGCCAGCACCTGGGGCATCAACGCTTGAATCGCAGCACGGTCCCGAATCGGATGCAAATTGTTGGCGCGGGCAATCTGCCGCAGGATGCCCGCGTAGCGCTTCCGGTACGGCCGGTACTTCCATTCAACTTTGGGCTGCCATCGCTCCAACGGCGGATCTGGACAGCGACAGAACCCGCCGCCCGGTCGATGGGGCCACGGGTAGGCTTCGCAACGGCACTTACGCCGGCGCTTGTCGCGCGCCTTTAGGTCCGCCCGCTCTTGGGCCGCAACTTGCCGGTCGTGCCGGTTGCATTGCTGCCAGTATCGCCGCAGCGAAGACATCCCCCACGCCGCATTCTCGGCCGCAATCCATTTTTGAGGTCTGCCCATATTAATTTACTCCATAACCTGCTCGATTTCGCGGGCACGCTCAGCGCGCCAGAATCGAATTCATTGGGGACGGCATGCGCCTCCACCGCCATTAGCGGTATCAAAAATCCCGATTCCGAACCTTCCGAACCATTCGAAGGGAGTTTGGCATTGATCTCGGGGAAATATGTGTATTGGGAGTTCATGCTAAAAGCGGTTCGGATCATTCAGATGGTTCGGAACTGAGTAGGCCAACGCCCTTCCATTGGGCCCGGCCGGAGTAGGAATCTCGACCAGATTCGAAGCCCTTTTCGGCAAGCTGGCCGCCAAATTGTTTTTGAGTTACTGCGTCCTCTCCCGTGCTCTTTGCCCACGCGACGTAAGCCTGATACAGCGGGGTCGCATCGGCAATCGGTGGCTTGCCATTCGGGACGGTGGTGCATCGGTCAGCTAGGAACGCCCCTACTACATCCTGATCGCTCTGATAGGCTGCGGTGGCCTGCTGCACCTCTGCCGGCGTCCCAAGCCCTTCCCGCTGCCAATTGAGACAGCCCTGAATCGCCCAATTCAAAATCCCGGGCAATTCGGCGCGCAGCTTGTTCGCCAACTCTTTGTCCCGCTCGGCCTCGGGGATGACGACATTGAAGGGAACAAGTCGGATGCGCCCCCAGATGGCCGGGTCGCGGCCCTTGATGTTGGGTTTGTGATTGCTGGCAAGATAGATCTTGAACGTCGGTTTGAAGCTGAACCATTCTTGCCGCATGAATCGGGCGCTGATCTCGTCTTCGCCGCCCGTCAATTGCTTCACCAGACTTTCGGCCAGCTTCTGCCCGTCCTCGCTTTCGGTAGCTGATACCAGTCTCGAGCCTTTTAGCATCGCGATGTCATTTGGGATCGAACCGCTGCGGCGCACCATCAGGGAATCAGCAGGGATCTGAACCGCAAATTCGCCAAGCAACTCGCGAAAGATGCTGAGCATCGTTGATTTGCCGTTTGCCCCGCTGCCGTGCCAGATGAACAACACGCGCTCGGAAGTGATGCCCGTGAGCGAATAACCAATTGACCGCTGGATAAAAGAGATGACGCGCGTGTTTCCTTGGAACAGACGGTCGAGGGTTGCCAGCGTCAACGGACATTGCGCCGCAGGATCGAATGAGACTGGCGAGATGCGCGTGATGTAATCTTCGCGGTGGTGGTGTTGTGGCTTGCCGGTGCGCAGATCAATAGTTGCGTTCTCGACGTTGAACAGCCATGCATCGGCGTCGAGTTCTTCGGAAGTGATACAAACACCATCTTCCTTTGAGGCGCGTTCGAGCATGTTCTTGATGCTCCGATTCGATTCAGACTGGTTCGCGTGCTTCCAGACTTGCTCCGCCCTCTTTTTGTCCCCCATATCGTTTGCAGCGTCTTTGGTGGCGCGGACAACCTGCTTGGCGAGGCGATCAACTGCGCCGGTATCATCCAGTTGCCAGCGCTTCCCCGTCCAGATGTACCAACGGGAGAAGGTCGGACAGTAGCGAAGTAGATGCCCCTTGCTGAAAATCAGCCGCTCCCCATTCCCAAGATCGGTTAGTTCGAAGTCCGCAAGGTTTTCGCTGCCGGCGTCGTCCGCAGTTGCATTCGTCGCCCTGGGCGCAGGCCGATACTGCCGTGTACCGTTTGCCCTTGCCGGTTCGCGCCGGGGCGATTCGAACGCGCTGCGCAAGCTGTTCATCGCCTCGGTGACGGTGTAGCTGTCGCCGTCCTGGGGCACGGTCGATTGGTAGCGGCGCATCACGCCTTCAGCCTCGGTGATCGACATGCCCGCATCACGCAATTGCATCGCCAGCCAGTGACCGACGGAGTTCCGCCCTGATCCGTTTTCGTTGCCGGGCAGGACACGCGACAGTGCCTTATTGAGCCAGTGCGTTGCGTCGTCCTCATTGCGCATCCGGTTCGCTGGTGCTGGCGTTGTTCGTTGTGATTTGGGCGCTTCGGGGATAATGCTGCATAGCGTGTCGAGGCCATACGTGTTGGTGGCATCACCCGTGACGATGAACGCGAGCGCGGCCGGCGGTTTCAAGTTTTGGAATCCGGGCAGCCGCATGATGCGCTCGGGGTTGTGGATCGACTTATCAGATCCGACGGCTGCTATGAGTCGCTTCTGGATGGCCGTCCATTGTTCGAGGTCGGTCATGGGCCGGTTCAAGCGCCAGTAGGCGTGCGCTCCGTGACCGCTGCTGACCACCAGCGTCGGCGCGGGCAGTCCAACCGAGTCGATGCGCATCATCGCGTCCTCGATCGTGATGTGGTCAAAATCCACAAACAGACACCGCGCCAGCGGTACGTTGTCATCGCCGCGCCGCCTAAAATCGTGGCGCGGGTTTGCTCCGACGTAAATGTTGCGCGTGGCGTTATCCGCCTCCATCTTTGCGACATGCTCTTGAAGCTCGCATGCGTAATGCCAGGTGCTAAAAGCTGGGGAGTCTTTGCCGATCCGCCGCACTTCAACAACGTCATCCTGTTCGAACACGGCCGCCGCATACCGAATGATCTCCGTGGTGGGTGAGGCAATATCGACGTTTGCGTGGATGGAGTTATCGCTCATAGCATCACCCCCTGGGCCTGGGCGTCGATCCATGTTCGCAGGTCCTCAATGCGATAACGGACGGCGCGGCCGATTCGGAGGCACCGCAGGTCGCCGCGATGGGTGAGGGTCCAGAGTGTCTTTTCGCAGATTGCCAGGGCCTTGGCGGCTTCGCGGGGCGTCAGCAGCAGAGGGGGGATAGGTGCGGGCTTGGTCGGTGAGTACGGGAGTAGGTCAGCGGGCATCCTGCACCGCCTTCCGGTCGAATCGCACAATAACTCCCATCTGTTTAAGCCGACGTTGTGCGGCCGCCGCCCTCTCAAAATCGCCCGCCTCGCGGGCACGATCCAGTACAGCAAACCATGCCGTAGCGCTTTGCTCAGCCTCACGCCGGGCTTGCTCTAGTTTTTTTCGCTCGCTCATGTAAAACCCCCCGGATGTTTCCAACTGTTTCCACTGGCGCATACAAAAGGCCTGTAAATACAGGCCTAAAACCCGTCGCTATTTCCGCCACTGTTTCCAGAAACACCCGCCGCTACTCGTCCACGGCTTCAACGCTCCCGTCTTTTGACTTGCTCCCCCGTCTCATCTTGCCCTTGCCGACTTGCTTGAGGCGATTGCTGGCCGCCTTCCATAGCGGATCTTT
Organism: Tepidisphaerales bacterium; assembly: GCA_038222915.1. GTDB lineage: Bacteria > Planctomycetota > Phycisphaerae > Tepidisphaerales > Tepidisphaeraceae > JBBRHH01. The sequence continues at coordinate 2,478 of JBBRHH010000255.1, read as the reverse complement.
TGCCAAGGTCGAATAGTGCATGCCAACGGCTTTGGCGATTTCTCGAATGGATAGGCTTTGATCTTTCGATTTCATCGCTACCGCCACGGCAACGGGATAAGGCTTTCGCGAGTCGGCGGCCCCATGCAGGCCTTCCGCCTTGGTCGCGCCAGTCTCCATCATCATGCGCGCTGCATCGCCCGCCAGCTTCACCCACCCGGCAAGGTGGTCGTCCAACAACGATGTACTGGCGTAGGCGCGGTTCAACTCGCCCACGGCGGCAAGATCAAATCCGAGGTCGTTCGTAAACGCAGCGTCCAACCACGACCAGTGGTGCTCACCCCATTCCCAGTCCTGCAAAGCGGTAATTGCAGGATCTGTCCTCAGATGGTCTGTGTCAGTGAGAATCCACGTCACCAGCAGCACCCGCCGGGCGTTCGCCTGGGCGATATCGGGGCGCAGGCGGCTGTAGTTGGGAGGTTCTTTCAGCAGGGCGTGAACAGCGGCCTGCATAATGTCATACTTGGTCGGATCGCTGGCCGCCCTTGACCGTTCATCCCGGATTTGACGCGCCACGCTCGAACGCCTGACACTCGGCGTCGCGCCCGTGTGTGGAATGAGGTACAGATAGCCACGCCCAGCTTGTCGCCCCGGTTCATCGTCGCGCTTCGGGCCTCGCGGGCGGCGGGCGCGGGCCTCAATCAACCAGAGCTCCCGGACTCTCGCAAGTCGGCCCCTGGCATCCGGCAGCCCCGCTCCGGCGTCCATCCATTTGCCGGCTTCAGTGAAGTCGCTTACGCGGGATCGAATGTACGCGGAGATGCGTCTGAACAGCCGTTGTTGGTCATCCGTGAAGTTTACGGGCTCGTCGAGCATGATTCACCGTCCATCGGTCGGGCCGATCCGGGCGGGGCAGCATCGTCGTGTTCTGCGCACAAGCAGCACCGCACATCCCGGCAGGCTCACAAAGGAAGGCTCAGGCACGGGCGTCAACAAAAATGCGTGAGGCTCGTCGCCGATTGTGCCGTCGCCGACGATCTGGCCGCTGCCATTAATTCCGTACGCGCGGTTGAGTATCCAGCCCGTTGATGGGTCGATCAGATCATTCAGATTCACGAGCGTCGAGTTAGAGAAACGGACAGCCGAATCCGGGCCGCCGGTGGTGTTCATGTACCCAACGGCAATATCGGCATCGTTGATTGCGTAGGCGAAGGTCGATACACCACCCGATAGCACGCCCATATCCACCGTGGTCGAGCCGTTGCGTAGATAGCCCTGCCAGACATTCGCGGCGCTGGTGCGGATCGCTCCAACGATGTGACCCGCACTGTTGATGGCATAGGCTTCGCTCTCCACTTCGCCCGGCAAAGCCAGGTCGGTCATTGTCCCGCCTTGCCAAATGAACGAGTGAGTGACGCTATCACCCGTGATGTGGGACCAGCCGACGATTTGGCCGCTGTCATTGATTCCATATGCCACGCTGTTGGTACCCCCCAACGTGTGCAGGTCGGTCATGGTTGTTCCGCTGTAAATAAAGGCGTGTTGTTGCGAAGTGGATGGTGTGATTTGAGAGGCACCGACGACCGCGCCGCTACTGTTGATGCCATAGGCCGCACTTGAATTACCGCCCAGCGTGCCCAGGCCGTCAGTCGCCGGATTGATTGAAGCGTTTGGAGCCGTGCGGAAAGCTTCGGTAGTCGTGCCGCCAAGATCATGAGCGAAGCCTACAACCTGCCCGAAATCGTTTACGCCACGGCCCGTTGACGACGTGAACCCGCTAAGAGTCCCAAGACCGTTCAGCGCCGCGCCGTAGCGAAACGCTTGCACCGTCGAGTCGCCGGAGAGCGTCGAGTACCCGGCTGTCTGCCCACTGCTGTTGACGCCGTAGGCGTAGCTGCCTGTCCCGCCCAGCGTCTCAAGATCGGTCACGGTGTAGGCGGATCCAGCAGGTGACGCATTTACCTCCCAACCAAAAACGAACAGCAGCAAAAATGTGGAACATAGGCGCAGGCTCGCGCCGGACGTGGTGGAAGACAGCATTTTTCCTCACTCGCTTTCAGCGGGCCGGTTTGGGGGGCGATGACGGCGAGTGAGAACGCGATCGCCACCCATACCGCTTGGCCGGAGATCAGCCGGCCGACCCGAGCAATTGATCCTATCCGAGCGCGGAGGAGAGCACAAATTAGGCGTTTCGCCTATCCCACCGCCTTCACCATCGCCACAATGCCCGCCTTCAGCGCGTCCGGCAGGTCCGGCCATGCCTCAATCACGGCCTGTAGCTCCGCGTCTGCCGATTGATTGATTGTTGCGGATGCGTCGCCAAGTGCGCCGGAATCTGCGCCGCCTGCCTTGCCGATACCCTGTTTTTCCCGATGATTTGATGGAGGGTTCGATCCCTGCCGCGGGTACTTTGTCATGCCGCAGAGCGCGACAAAACATTTGTGGCTCTCCGCGAAAGCCGCTGATTCTTGTGTATGAGTATTATCCGAACAGGTGTAG
>JBBRHH010000254.1:0-8436 GCA_038222915.1 Tepidisphaerales bacterium | reverse complement strand
GATGACGCGGAAATAGGCGTAGTAGGCGTCGGGTTCGGTCGAATCGCGATAGAGCGCTTCGCGCGCCAGGTACTGCTTGCCGGCCGCGATCTTGGCATCGTCACTCTTGAGCGCCCGCATGTCCCCGCCGAGGGTCTGAAGCAGCGAATAGCTCAGCGGCGTCTTCGAACGGGTCAGCAGTTCGAGGAGCAGCTTGGATCGCGCCTCCTCATTGATGGCGCCGCCGGCCTGTTGAATCGCGAATTCCAGATGGATCCGGGTCTGCGGATCGCCCTGGGCCAGCACATTCATCGGCTTGACGTACCGATCCTTGGCCTCTTTGCCGTAGACGAAACCGTCGGCGCCGGAACGAATCACTGCATGGACAGCCGAGACGTTTTCTGGATTTGGAAACGTTTCGATCAGGAACGAACCGAGTTCCAGCGCATGATCGCCATCGGTCGCGCCAAGAAGCCGGCCAAGCAGGCCGTAGCCGATGCTCCATGAGCGGCTGTCCGCGCCGAAGAGGGCGACGTACTTTTTATATTCGTCGGGATACAGCTCGTGGGCCAGGACATATCGAAAGGCCTCTTCACTCTGCTCGTTCTTTGCTCCCGCCTTTCGCGCATAGGCAAGATATCGCACGAGCGCGGTTCGGCTGTCGCCGGCCAGCTCGGCGATCTTTGCGCCACGGAAGAGGAGGTCGGTGTCCTTCTCGCCGGTGATCTTCAGGAGGGCCGTCGCCCGATTGCTCGCCGTGACGATGTGGCCGGCGGCGACATTTGCGTCCATCGACAGCCGCAGGGCATCGGGCGATGGCGTCTTCGCGGAGAGGTCTTTGGCGAGGAGTTGATCAACTTTTGCATAGTCTTTGGCGGCCAGTGCCGCCTTTGCGTCGTCGATCGGAGCGCCGAATCCTGGTTGCGCGGCCGAGACCGACACTGCAACCGCCACGCCTAAAAACAATTTCCGCATGCGCCTCACCTTTCGTTCAACGGTCGTCTAGACCGCTATTTCAGAATTTCTTGTTGTCTTTGTCGATATCGCCCGAGACTCTCAACCCGGGCTTCCATCGGTGTGACGGCTTTTGCGCCGTGTTAGCTTAAGTGCTGTTGGCCGTTCCTCTTGCTACTCGTACAGCTCGACCTCAGAAAGACCCAGATCTTTCCCGTCGCGGCTAAAGACATAGATGCCCAATGCTTCCATCTCTACCGAGCGCGTGTCGAAGACGTTGAAGAACTGATCATTATCGATAACTCCGGCGACAACCCGCTTTTCCCGGCCGAGGCGGTCGGGTCCGGGGTCTTCGCCGACCAAAAAGTCCGCTTTTTTCCCTTTCATGACCGCGATTCCGCGCATGACTTCGGACTGTTTCAATGTCCGTTCATATGTAGCGCAGAGCTTGGGTTTGGCGCTGTGGTTCAGATCCACCAGGAGTCTGGATCCGAATGGCCCCTTCTCGACGCGGGTCCAGATGCTTGGTTTGCCGTCGAGGAAGCGCTGGCCGTCGAAGGCCTCGAGGGGGTTTCCGGTGGCGCGGAGGTAATGCCCTTCGATCTGATCCGGATCGGGATTGTTGGAGAAGATGGCGGCGTTTTTCATCTTGCCGCTGGCTGCCTTGGCGGCCCCGCCTGTGTCTTTGTCGTCGAGGAGTAGGTCTGGGTCTGCTTCGCCTTTGACGGGCTTTTTATTTCCGAGGCCGTCCGGATCAGCGCCGGCGGGCCGGACGAACAGGCCGTTGGTGCTTGGGAACGCGTATGAATAGACGGACAACTCGGCGATCTCGAGGCCGTCGACGGCGGGAATGTTTACCGTCAACTTCTGCTTGGCGTCGTAGGGCAGATCGACCACGCGGTATTCCGGGGTTGGAAGATCGAGCGAGAACGTCAGGGGCTTGGCTCCGTCGGCGAGGGTTACCAAGACCGGCTTTTCTCCATGGCGGTAAACCAGGTGCACGAGGCGTGGGCCGGTTCCTGCGGCCTCCAAAGTTACGGGCCCGCCAACGGGGTGAAACTTCTTTCCGAACGCTTCTTTCGCCTGGCCCTGCGGCTCCCATGTCTGCATCAGCTTCGCGCCGAATTTTTGCAGCATGGCCAGCGTTTGTGGTTCGCGATAGGTTGGCGCGGCGGCCATCGACACGGTTTCAAACTCCGATGTATCTAATTTGGCCAATGCGAATGCGACCGTCTTGAGGATTTTTCCGGCCGTATCGACAGTCAATAGGTTGCCTGCGCCTTCCGCCACCAGCAGCCCGGCGTCGACCACGGCAATCTTTGGCCGTTCGCCCTGCGTTTGCAGTTCCCACACCGGTTTGCCGGCGCGATCGTACGCGGTCACGTGCCCATCGAGGTTTGCTCCAAAGACCCTGGAACCGTCGGGCGTCAGACAGACGTCGCTTAGTCCATTTGCGATGAAACTCGCGATGGTTTTCCCATCGCCGTCGGTCAGCAGAATATTCCCATCGCTCACAAACAGTGCGGTTGCGCCGTCGCGCGAGAGCTCGCACCGCATCGGTTTTGGAATGGCGTTGGACTGGTATTTTGCACGCCAGTCAAAGATCGGTTTGTGGAAGATGCGATGGCCTTCGGCGTCGAAGATCGTTGCATTGTGATCGTAATCAATCAGCGCAATGCGACGGCCGGCCTCGCTGATCGAAAGGCACCTTGCGACCGCACATGTTGAGCTGTCGCGCGCGTCCAGACCTTCCGCGATCCAGATTGTCTTTCCTGTCTTCGCGTCGACCACGCGCAGCGCCGTTGCCATGGGGCTTGGCGACGGCCCCATCATTCCCCCATAGCTGGTTGGATGATTGCCGACGGTGTAAACAACCCGGCTGCCGTCGGGCGAGAACTTCGCGGCCGTCACGCTCACCGGCACGCGGACCTGTTCATAGAAACGCAGGTCGTTGGTTGGCTCGTCGACTGCTTTTACAGATTTCGCCGTCAGATCGAACAGGAAGAAGCCGCCGCCGTCGCGTGCGGCAAAATATGACTTCGCGTCGGATGACACCGCGAAGCCGGCGTCCCATCCGTCAAACTGATCACCGGCACCGGCGAATTCACTTGGCACGTCGAACTTTTGTAGATGGCCTGTGCCGTCAACGTGCTCGACGGTCACTTTCCACGCTGTTGGAAAATGCCATGAAGGTTGCAACGCGGTGATGGTCACTGCGCCGGCGAAGACTTCGCCGCCGTTCAGCACTGTTGTTGGGATACCTGATCTCGGAATCGCGTGCACACTTCCGTTAGTGGAGACGATTGCCGTCGCGTTGCGCATTTGAATGGCCGCGCTGCCGTCCGGCGCTGCGGCAAGTCCGTCTACCAGCGCGGCCGGGACGAATCCTTTCAATGGCGTTTCCAGGGTGATGCGCTCCTTACCGACTGTCGCCACTGACGACGACGCGATAACGGCCGGTGCCAATGTGGTCGAGGGCGGCACCTTGCCGGCGTTTTCAATGAGGTCCACAAGACGATCCACCGAACGCTTTCGCCCGGCGTCATCCGTCGCGACTACTGCAATCGCATCGCGATCGGCCCAGAAGGGGCTGAGGGCTACTTCCAGTACGCCGCGATCCTTGCCGGGGAAATCTTTCGTCTGCATCCAGTCGGTCAGCGCCCCGAGACTGTCGGCAATTCGTCCGCCTGAGAACAGCACCACATCACTTCGGAGGATGTACTTGGGGCCGATGTCCTCCCAGCCCCCCTTCTCCGGCACCTGCGCCCGCTTGGATGTATTGATGAACGCTTTCAGGTCGCCGCGATAGCCGACGACCTCCCCTGCGTCGATCTTCGCCATCGTCTTCAGATTTGCTGAGTTGGGAATGAATCGCAGCCAGTACATGTCGTAGGAGGCGTCGGACACGCGCTGAATCGACGCGTTTCGGCCGGCCTTTGTAAACGCGGCCACCAGACGCTGGGCCTGCGGAAGCAGGTCTCCCTGTGTTTCCTCCACGACAATGCGCACCGGCTCCTGGCGTTTCATGAACAGGCCGATGCGATCGGGGTGCGGCAGATAAACGGGCTCGGTCCCGCTCACCGCGGAAATAGTGCTGGCGGTCTTCACGGCAACTTTCGCGGCCGCCGTCAGACCTGTCAGCAGTTCCGTCGCCTTTAACGTGTACTCTCCGCCCGCATCTGTTTCCGGAACTCGATATGAGACGGGTTGCTTGTCAGAAGACAGACGATAGTAGCGGGCACGAACAGCGCCTTTGGCATCGGCGATCGTGTACTCGACCGGCGCTCGCGCAGTTCCCGAGGCGACTTCCGCGGACAGTTCGATGACATTTCCGGCAGCTACTTCGGCCGGCCCGTGCAGGGTCACGGATTGCGGAGCTTCTTCGAGGATCGCAAGGAAAGCGACCGGCTCGTCGACGAGATCGAGCGTGACCGTTCCGTCTTTGGGCGCTAGCTCCGCGCCTGTCACGAGATTGATGATCCGCTTCCCCGTGCCGGTCTTCACGATGATTCCAGTGGCCGGCAGAAACTCCGTATCTCGCACTGCGATGGATGAAGAGATGACCGTCACATAGCGAACGCCACCCGACTTTGATGGAATCACCACCGCCTTCTCGGGCGCGGCTCCGTTTCTCGGCGAGAGTCCAATGTCCGCCATCGCCTTCTCCAGCGCCGGTCGAACTTTCTTAAACTCATCCCAGAATGGCATGTGACTCGCGAAACCGCCGACATCAAACAATGTCTTGAGCGTCGTCTGCACGACGATCGCGCCGTCCAACACTTCGTTTTTCTCGCCAACCAGCAACACTTTGCCGCCCCGGCCCATGAAGCTCTTGAGTGCTTCTTCCGCCTTGGTGCTGAATGGGATGCGGAGATTTGGAATACAGACGACCTTTAAACCGGCCGGAACACCTGTGGCTTCGAGGGTGCGTTCCGAGACGATGATCGGGCCATATCCGAGGCGCGTCAGATAGCTGTGCAGCGCATGCGCATCATATTCGGCGAACTGGACCTCGCTTACGCACACCGCAACCTGCGTATCGGCGGACCAGTCGGTCACCAGCGCGCCGTAGCGCTCCAGAAACTTGTTTGTTTTGGCACGCTTGGCATTCGATCCTGCGCCCGATGGGGGATGAATCCCGTTGGCGATCCCCTCCACACCGCGGGCAAATTTGTAGAACTGCTTACCGGCCAGCGACGGCTCAGACTGGCTTGGATCGACACTTTGCCACACCGGCTTGCCAGCACCGATCTGGCCATGCGCCCAGTCGGCCACGAAGCCGGCGCTCATCGGCCAATCGCCAAAGTCGGTGTAACTCTCAAAACACATGACATCGTTGGCCGACGCCATGTCCGGGAGCGATTTTCCTGAATCGTGTCCGGCGTTCTCGCTCATGGTGCAGATGAAATCAGGGCGAACTTCCCGAAGCTTCGCGTTGTAGTGCGCGAGTGTGTCGGCCCACCCCATCCGCTGCTCGACCCGCCAATAGTTGCGCGCCTGGTCGGAGAGCCTTCGTTTCTCCGCCATTGGCCCCTTGTTCATTTTCTCGGATTCCTGGCCGGTGATGGGCTCGAATCCGGTCAGGTCCTTGACCTTCTTGCGCAGAATGTCCATCCGCGTCCCGAAGAAAGGGTCGATGCAGACGCCGCCTTCGATGTAGCCGCCCAGGCAGGGGAACCAGGTGTAGCTCATTCCTGAAAAGGCCGGGTAGTCTTCCAATTCCTGCCCGAAGATCTGGACGCGCCGCACCATGCGGTCGACGGTCATGGGATGGGTGTGGTGAAAGGCGAGGCCTTCGTTGTACCAACCCGCGCGGCGGTTCTCGTAATCGATCATGACCAGGCCATGCCGCAGCGTGTCGTCCAGAAGCAAGCGGGGTGGGTCCATGACGCGCCTCAGCTCAGGCGGCGCATCCGCCGGCGCTGCGGGATACGGTTGCTTCACCGCACCGTCGGCTAGTCTTCCAAACGCGCTGCCATGCCCGTAGGTGACCCAGCACCGCACGTTGGCCTTTCGCAGTTCTTCCAAGCCGTCGGAGTCGATGGCGAAATCGCTTTCGCCGCAGGCGTTGACGGTGAGCAGATAGAGCGGCGAGATCGTCTGCAGTTCCACAATTTCAAACGCGAACGGATGGGCGTCCGCATGGTCCAGTGAAAGCTCATATTTGCCCGGAGCGAGTTTACCCGTGTCGAGAAGGAAGAGGCGCGAATCGGAGTTCCCCGTTACGGCCGGGAGGGCCAGCTTGCCGATTGCGCGTCCTTTGTCGCCGGCGCGCAGGACTACCGGAAGGTCAGCCTGCGGATATTGACCTGCGATGATCACATCAAACCGCGCGGACTCGCCGCGTTTGAACACCCGGCGCTGGTTGTGCGACGTAAGCCAGTAGCCTTTTGCGACCGCCGGCTCCGCCGGAGGGTTTGTCGCGTCAATCTCCTGAACGAGAGTCGACCCGTCGACCTTGACGCCTTTGGTGACATCGCCGGCCACCAGCGTTCCGCGTTCATCGATCCTGAAGTTTCCAAAACTGGAACGGTAATCCGAGCCGCGAGGCAGATAAAGCGTCAATGAGCTGAAGACCGGCGCGCCGGTGGAATCGACCAGATGCTCCAACAGATTTGTCGAACCGCTGACGAGTTGAAAGCCGCTCAACGGCGCGCTGATGCCCGCCTTATCCACGGAGCGAAACGTCACCGGCGTTGTATGAATGGTCAGCTTCTTGCCATCCGCCGACAAGGCCGCATGCCGCGCCGTCACGTCATGCCCCACCTCAAACTTCAATCCGAACGGCGCGATCGTGTAGTTGCCCGGCGGGATGCGGGCGGTGCAGTCGCCGTTGTAGGTGACGCCGTCACTGTCGGCGTCGGCCTTGCAGAAGATCGCGACCGCATCGGCGGCCGGGATGTTTGCATCCAGCGTATCGCCGGCCGTAAACAACGCCTTCCCGTCCAGCGAGAAGACATGCGGGAATTCAGAGACGGCCCAGCGTCGGGGAATGCCACGGACGAATCGGTTCGTGTTGATTGAGTTGCCATCCGGGCCCACGATCGCAATGTAAAAATCGCCTTCAATGCCCTTCTTGTTGTTGTCGTCAATTCCATCGAGAGCTTTGTCGTCGGCTGGCCCAGTCTTCCTTGGGGCGCCCAGCGCACTGACTGCCAACACCACGGCTAGCAGCGACCAGACGCCAACGGTTCTAGTTCCATTCCGCGAAAACGACATCGTTCCACCTCGTAATCACAATCGCCCCCGATGTGCTCTGCCCACTATACGAGCGGGACCGGGCGCTGTTAATCAAACGGCTCGGGTGGAACAATTCACTGGAACGCTTGATCCAGCCGATTTAGACTGTTGGATAGCTCCATGCACACCAAATTCCGCAAAATCGTTCTTCTTCTGACGACCGCAACTCTCGGCCTGGCCGGTTGCCCCGGGCCCCAAGCACCTGACTCGCATCCGGAGGCTTTCCAGACCGCCCGGCAGGCGAGCGTAAAACATCTTGCCGAGCAACTGGAGGCGACCAAGGACCTGACCATCGACATCGTAAAATTCGAACGTCCCGACGTGACCGCCACCAAGGGCGATGCAGGCACAATCAATCTGGACGCCGATGGCCAACACAAGTCGGTCGATCTGGCTCCGCTTCAGGGGGCCTTGCTGGTCGAGGGCGCTAAGAAACGCGATATCCTGCTATCACACCTGCACACGCAATTGGCGCCCTTCGATCAGGATCGTCTACGAGCGATGGGATTTGAGAAAGCAAAAACAATTCTCCAGCCGCGGCTGGTGTCGCGCGAAGAATTGCGAGATCTCGCGCAGCCGCTTGGCCCAACCGCGGCGCTGCACTCGGTGAATGTCATTGCAGATCTTACCTGGACGCCGATGGCGGAACTTGGCGGCGGTGCGCCGCCCCAGCCGGTTTCGGCGCAGGTGCTGGCCGATTGGAAAGTAGACTGGCCTGCCGTCGACAAAGCAGCTCTGGAAAATTTGAAACCCGCTTTGACCGAAGCCAACCTGCTGACGACGTCATTCGCCCCGATGGGCAAGGCCGGCGGAATTGCGCCCGGCGCAAACCCGGCGATCATCCTGCTTCCGGGATTTCTTCCGCTTGTGCAGAAAACCTGGCAGAGTCAGGACAGCCTGGTGATCCTCGCCAGCTCGGCCCGCGACATTCGATTTGTCGACCAGCACAACGAGAAGCTCCTCGCCGTGCTCTATCCCGGCTGGCAGAGCCGCGCCAAATCGTTGCGCGATCCACTCTCCACCCTGCCCATCCTTCTCGACGACAAAGGGTTCAGTGTGTTCGATTACACGGCTCCATCCAGCAAGCCCGCTACACAAGCTGCTCCCTCCACCAAGCCTGTTTTCATCGTGCATTGACGGCAACGACCACTTTGCCGCGGCCAAGCCGCTGCTTGATTTCCCCCGTATACGCGGCGTCTGCCTTGAGAAATGGCACTTCGGCGTCGACGACCACGCGCAACTCGCCCGAATCGATCAATCGCG
>JBBRHH010000253.1:0-8460 GCA_038222915.1 Tepidisphaerales bacterium | reverse complement strand
GCGCCGCCGCCAGATAATCCGCCAATTGATCCACCGCCCCATGCCCCTGCCCCCGAAACACCTCAGCATCAAAAGCCCGGTGAAGGTTCTCATTCATCCCAACATAATAACCCCAGAACGACTATCCTTAACGGCGTCGCTCCAGCAACGCGTTTTCGCACATCCAGTATCAGCACGAGATCGAGGTAACCCGCGCAATGCGATTTCTACCCTTCGTCCTCATCGCGTCCAGTCTTGCCTGTCTGCCCAGCGCCGCCCGCGCCGCTGAGGTCGGCTCCCCCGACTTCAAACCCACCCCCGATCACCCCATCGGCTGGCGCGGCGACTTCACCGGCCGCTTCCCCGGCGCAACCCCGCCCATCGAATGGAGCCGCCGCGTCAAAGGCATCACCTCCCAGCTCAAGTACCAATCCAACAAACCCACCGGCGAACCCGCCGCCGACGCCCACCCGCTCGAATACTTCACCATCAAGGACTGGCTCGTCACCGGCCCCTTCCCAATCGAAGACCCCGTCGCCGACATCGACAAAGATCTCCTGAGCGGCGAAGCCAAAGTCGAGCCCGCAAAAGGTGCCAAGGCCGCAGGCGTCGCCTGGACCCCCATCCACACCGGCATCGACACCCAGAGCACCCACTACCACAACGAAGGAACCTGCGGCGATCTCAACGTCGATTTCGTCTACGCCTTCGGCCACCTCCCGGCCAGCGGACTGAGCAAAACCCCTCCCCCGGGCCTGGACAAAAAAATCGCCTACGCCCACACCTACATCTACTCCCCCGCCGCCGGCGACGTCATGCTCCGCGTCAACTTCAACGCCGCGGCCATCAAAGCCTTCCTCAACGGCCAGCCCGTCGTCATCAAGCGCGACCAGCCCGTCAAAGTCACCCTCCAAAAAGGTTGGAACCGCCTCCTCGTGAAAGTCGCCAGCAACATCGCCGCCGCCCCCGAAGGCCAAAACGTCTGGGACAGCCACTGGCGCTTCGCGGCCTATCTCGAGCCCGTCCTCCCCGTCTCCTACGAAACCCACAACATCGCCTGGATGACCAAGCTCACCGGCCGCAGCATGTCCCAGCCCATCGTCGTCGCCGATCGCATCTACGTCGGCTCCGGCATGACCGACCTGATCTGCATCGACAAGAAAACCGGCAAAATCCTCTGGCTCAAATCCAACACCCCCGCCGACGGCCTCACCGATGAAGAGCGCGCCGACATCCTCGCCATGAAGGAAAAGATCGACCCCCTCATCGCCAAACTCAACGCCGCCAACGACGACGCGGTGAAGGCCATCAACGCCGGCGTCTCCCCGATCGGCCTCTCCTCCGACCAGCAAACCGCCCTCGACAAAACCCTCAAAGACAAATCCGAAGCCGAGCGCGCCGTCCATCTCGCCTTCCGCTCCATCAATCGCAAAAAATATCCCCCCATGTACGAGAACGAAGTCTCCGCCAGCAACTCCACCCCCATCACCGACGGCAAGTTCATCTACTGGGCCTGCGGCGGCGGCATGAAAGGCCCCGGCGCGCAGGTCATCGCCTGCTTCGATCTCAACGGCAAGCGCATCTGGACCCGATTCGACGCCAGCCTCGGCTCGCCCGAGCACGGCAACCACATTTCCCCCAATCTCGTTGACGGCATGCTCATCTACGCCGCCACCGGAACCCTCGTCGCCTTCGACACCAAAACCGGCAAGGACGTCTGGCGCAACCATCCCGACGACTGGCAAAACGGCGGCCACGGCAGCACCTCCCCCATCGTCGTCAAAGTCGGCGATGCCAGCGCCATCATCGAGATGCGCTACATCCACCGCGCCTCCGACGGCACCGTCATCTGCCCCAGCAACCTCGACGTCTGGGGCGTCCTCACTCCCATCGTCGAAGACGGTATCGCCTTCAATCCCTCCCACTGGCGCGGCTGGAAAGACGCCGTCTCATTCATCGGCGTCAAGCTTCCGACCAGCCTCGCCCCCGGCTCAAAAACCCAGACCGCCTTCGACCTCGACGGCAAGGACGTCACCATGCCCGTCCGTATCGACGGCCCCACCTTCATGGTCGCCTCGCCCCTCTACGTCAACGGCGTCGTCTACTCCCTCGAAATCGGCGGCGGCCTCTGCGCCGTCGACACCACCACCCAAAAAGCCCTCTACCGCAAATACCTCGACGGCTACAACCGCTTCAACCGCTTCCTCTACGGCGCCGCCGCCAGCCCAACCCTCGCCGGCAAAAATATCTACATCACCGATGACGCCGGCTACACCCACATCCTCCAGCCCGGCCCCGACGCCAAAATCCTCGGCCACAACCTCCTCGAAAACATCGACATCGGCGGCTCAGGCGGCAACCCCTGCAAACAGGAATCCTTCTACACCGCCCCCGTTTTCGAAGGCAAAGCCATGTACCTCCGCGGCGAAGAATACCTCTACTGCATCAGCCAGAATTAAGAACACCGTGCCACCCCTACACGCTTCCTTCCTCATCGTCCTCGCCGCGCTCACCGCACAGCAACTCCGCGCCGCGGATGACAAACCCAACCCAACCGCCCGGCAAGGCGCAGCCGACTACCACCCCTCCCCCGACCACCCCGCCGGCTGGCGCGGCGACGGCACCGGCCAATACGCCCCCGCCACGCCTCCCACCAAGTGGTCCGCCAAGGAAAACATCCTCTGGAAAACCGAAGTCGGCGCCGGCAGCTCCGCCCCCGTCCTCGCCGGCAATCGCATCTTCGTCACCGCCGAACCCGATCTCCTCGTCTGCGTCGACGCCGACAGCGGCAAAGAGCTTTGGCGAAAAGCCCACAAGATCACCGACTTCCCGGCCGCCATCGAAAAACAGCCCAACCAGCGTCCCAACGAATACGGCGACGCCAACCCCGCTCCCGTCAGCGACGGCAAATCCGTCTGGGCCTTCTTCGGCCCCGGCATCGTCGCCTGCTACGACATGGACGGAATGACCCGCTGGATCAACTGGTTCGATTTCAGGCGCAACACCCAGTACGCCCGCACCGCCTCCCCCGTCCTCATCGGCGACCGCCTCCTCGTCCACTTCGGCCCCCTGGTCTGCCTCGAAGCCTCCACCGGAAAAGTCCTCTGGAAAAACGACAGCGCCAAGGCCACCTACGGCACGTCCGCCCTCGCCCGTATCGGCGACGTCGACATCATCATCACCCCCGGCGGCCACGCAGTCCGCCTCACCGACGGCAAAACCCTCGCCTCCGACCTCGGCCACTGCACCTACACCAGCCCCATCGTCCACGGCCGCATCATCTACTTCATGGACAAGAGCATCAGCGCCATAGAGCTCCCCGAGAAACTACCAGAAAAGAGCACCGACGAAATCGAAGGCAAAGAGCTCTGGTTCGAAGACCTCACCGGCGATTTCTACTCCTCCCCAATCCTCCTCGAAGGCAAGATCTACACAGTAGACCGAAGCGCCGAGCTCTTCATCATAGAATCCGCCACAGGCAAAACGCTCAGCAAAACAACCCTCGACCTCCCCCCGGCCGGCCACACCGACAGCCCCAACATCTACCCCAGCATCTGCCTGGCAGGAAAGCACCTGTTCATAGGCAACGACGCCGGCCAAACCATCCTCCTGAAACCGGGAGACCCCCCAACCCAGACAGCCTCCAACACCCTCCCCGCCGGCTCAGGCAGCACCCCCATATTCGCCGGTAAAAAAATGTACATCCGAGGCGGCAAGCTCCTGTACTGCATAGGCGAGCAATAGCGATTCCCAAAATGCGGCACATCCACCGCATCACGTCCAGCTACTTCATTTCTTCACCGCCCCAATACAAAACAAATGCCCAGACCCGCGGATGAAAATCCGCCCATCCTGAAAAGCCGGGCTCGCGGTACACGCCTCCCCGATATCCGTCTGCCCCACATTCCTGCACTCCTTGGCTCCAGGCTCCAGAATCACCCCTTTGCCCTCCTCCCCAATCAAATAAAGCCGCTTCCCCACCATGCTCGGCGACGACTTAAATCGCATATCGTCCACATCATACTCCCAGGCCTTGGTCCCCTTCCGCGCATCGTACGCCGTCACCGTCCCCGAAGAACTCAACGTGTAAACATACTTCTCCGTCGCCAGCGGGCTGCAGATGTCCGGAAGATTGTCTTCCCCTTTCCAGGCAATATGCGTAGCCGTCACATCCCCCTTCCCATCCGCCTTGATCGCGTTCAGCCCCGATTGTGCATTCGCCACCGCATACACCATCCCATTGGCAAAGACCGGCGAAGCCGTCGGCTCCCCCGTCTCCCCGCCGTTCACCCGCCACAGTTCGGCCCCGTCTTTCGGATCATAAGCAATCACGCTCGGAACCGCCGCCACGATGATCTGCGTCCGCCCCGCATGTTCGATCACAATCGGCGTGCTCCACGAATCCCCCGCCGCCCGTCGCTTCTCCCACACCACCTCACCCGTCGCCAGCCGCATCGCGCTGAGCATCGACAATCCATTGTCCACATTCCCCTGATCCATCAGCACCAGCACCAGGTCCTTGCACAGCGCCAGCGACGAAGCATGTCCATAATTGTTTTTCGGAACCCCCAGACTCTTCGACCAAGCCAGCTTCCCATTCAAGTCAAACGCGGCCAGATCCCCATTCGCAAACATCGCCGCCACAAACCGCCCATCCGTCGCCACCGTCGAACACGCATACCCGGCGCTGTCCGTCACCTTGAACGGCTCCGCACTCTCCGGCGTGCTCGGCGCTTCCTGCTTCCACAACAACCCACCCGTCGTCGCGTCAAAACAAAAAACCGCCCGATGCTCCTTGTCCGCCCCCGTCAAAAACACCCGGCCTCCGCACACCACCGGCGAGCTGTTCCCCGGCAGCGCCACCGCCGTCTTCCAGACAATGTTTTTCCCCGACGCAGCATCCCAACTGTCCGGCACATTCGTATACGCCGAAATCCCCGACCCATCCGGCCCGCGAAAGCGACTCCACGCCGTGCGAATCTCATCCGCGGTCGGCGCAGGCAATATCGCCTGACCCACCTTCCCCTCACCCCGCAGCACCGGCCCCATCACGCAAACCACGCCCACCACCATCACCCTCCGCACCACGGATAAATATCCGCGGCCAGCCTGGTCTCGTCTCAATAAACAGCTTGAAGTCATGCGGCAATCCCTCTGCTCACCATACCACCGCCGCCCCTTTCCGTCGCCGCACGCCCCTCCCTCCACGCCCACGCTACGCAACAATCCGCCACTCTCGGCGTAGTCGAAAGCAATGCGAACCCACCAAATTACCGCCGCCTTTATCGCACTATTTGGCGTCCTCCATATCGCCGCCGCCGACCCGGCCGCCACGCCCGCCGCCCAGATCATCCAGACCATTCGTGGCGGCGAAGAAGGCACCCCAAAAGGCGTCGACTACGTGACCGCCGGCTTCGGCGTCCACGGCGACTACGTCTATTCCGCCGGCACCGGCGACACCCGGGGCGATGGCAACGGTACCATCCACTACTTCAAGCGCGACCGCCATACCGGCCAGATGACATACGCCGGCGCAATCCCCTCCCACGACAAACGCACTCCAGAATTCCTTTCCGTCGCCGGCCGAATGTACATCGGCTGGTTCGGATACGCCGCCAGCGCCCTCGCCTGGTACGACATCGAAAAAGACACCGGCAAGCCCGTCGAAAAAGGCCGGCTCGACATCAAGGTCGGCTGGTCCGGCAGCCTCATCGCCGACCCCGAAGGCAAAAATCTTTACCTCTCCGGCGACGGCCGCGTCTACTGGTACAAAATCGCCGCCAACGGCGCTCTCGAAAAAGCCGGCGAGATCAAGGGCAAAGGCATCGGCTGGACCACCCTCCGCATGTCGCCCGACGGCAAAAACCTCTACTCCCTCCTCGCCACCGAACGCGCCATCGCCATCATCGATCGCCAGCCTACTGGCGAGATCGCCTGGAAATCGAGTCTCGCCCTCGAACCCGCCACTCCCATAAAACCCGATCCGCTCGCCTCAAAGCTCTGCGGCATCTCTCCGGACGGCAAGTGGGTCTACGCATGCCTCTGGGCCCACGACGATCCCATCATCCTCACCTGCCGCCGCGATCCTGCCACCGGCGCATTGACCATTCAGGAAACCGGTTCGGGCATGAACTCCACCCGCGCCGATTTCAGAATCGCCAACTACCGCGATCTCAACATCTTCTTCCTCCCCAGCGGCGTCGGCGGCTTCATCGGCAACAGCGTCGGCGTGCTGCAATCATTCAAATTCGACACCGCCACCGGAAAGCTCACCGGCTTCGCCGACGTCGACGAGCTCCAGAAAAAGTGCGCCTCCTGCGCCAGCCTCGCCCTCGACGCTGAAAGCGGATTGCTCTACGGCTGCGGCCCCGGCTGGATACAAAATCCCGGCGTCTGGGTCGCAAAACTCGCCGCCTCCAACACAAGCGTCGACCGGCCCGATGTAGTCGCCTCCACCGCCGCCCCCACCGCAAAACCCGCCAACGACATCGACTGGCCCTGCTGGCGCGGCCCCAACGGCGACGGCAATAGCGCCGCCAAAGGCATCCGCAAAGACTTCACCAATGGCCTCGAAAAAGTCTGGCAGGTCACCGGCCTTAGCCCCGTCACCTGCACCTGGTCGTCCCTCAGCGTCAAGGGCAACAAGCTCGTCATCATGGGTCGCCACGGCGTCATCGACGAAGTCTTCTGCTTCGACGCCGACAAAGGCGGCCCACCACTCTGGATCGCCGAATACATGACCAACTTCGGCTCGGACTACGGTTGGGGCGATGGCTCACAAAGCACTCCCACTATCGACGCCGACAAAGTATAATCCGAAATCCGAGGCTGCTACGTCATCTCCCTCAGTCTCACCGACGGAAAAATACTCTGGAAAAAACATTGCAGCGAGGCCGGTCACGGCTACAGCCACTCCGCCCTCGTCATCGACGATCTGGTCATCGTCCCCAACGTGAAGGGTGAAGAAAAAAAGCCCGTCCCGCTCATCACCGCATTCAAGAAAGACACCGGCGAACAAGTCTGGGTCTATGAACGTTCCCCCGCCAACGGCTTCGTCAAAGACAAATCCCGTTCCGGCCACGTCTCCCCCATCCGCGCCAAGATCAACGGCAAGGACCAAATCGTCTGGTACAGCGAACCCCTCTTCTGCGGCCTCGATCCCGCCACCGGAAAACCGCTCTGGGAATACACCCCTGAGAAATTCTGGGACAGCGAAGACACCGTCTCCTGCACCCCGGTCACCGACGGCTCGATCGTCTATGGCATCAACGGCATCACGGGCCCCCTCGCCGTCGAAGTCGATGCCAACAACCAGGCCAAACAACTCTGGCGCACCAAGGCCAGCGACAAGAAAAACTATTACGGCACCGTCCTCAGCGACGCCATCCTGCGCGACGGCTACCTCTACACATTCGCAACGGGCAATCGCGCCGGCTTCAGCGGCGACCTGCGCTGCGTCGAGCTCAAAACCGGCGAAGTAAAATGGGTCGAAAAAACCTACGGTTGTGGCCAGATGGTCGAGGTCGACGGCTGCCTGCTCTGCCTCAGTTTTGCCGGCGACCTCCTGCTCATCGACCCCAAACCCGACGCGTTCAAATTGATCACCGCATGGAAGGGCGGCATCGAATCCGACAAGCACTGGATGCACCACGGCAACATCTACCAGAAAGACCCCGCCCCCTTCTGGACAGTCCCCGTCATCGCCCACGGGAGACTCTACATCCACTACAGCGACCGCCTGACCTGCTACGAGCTAACGGCAAAGCCATAACCAAATCCAAAAGCGACAAGCACCATCCCGTTTCGCAGTCGCCAGCTTTTGTATTTCCGGCCCCTCTCCCGGACTCGAGCCAAATTCCATCATCGCGATCCGTCGCACGCGATGCGCAATAAAAAAAACCCTTGTTGTTCATTCCCCCAACCCAAACGAACTATCAACATTTCGTGGAAATGTCGAATGCGTGTCTATCGTATGTCGTGAGCATTACATCCATTGTTTTTATCGGTCCACGTTTTTAGGATGAGCCTGGTCGCCTATAGGGAGAAAAAGCTTGTCCACAAAAAATCCTTCCGCGTCACAAACATCTCATCAATCGGCTGTTGCTAAGCTTAGGAGCCCCTTGCTCAGTTCCCGCTCGCGCCGACTTATCGCAACGATGTCCCTGCTCGTAGCAGGGTCCGCCAGAGCGGCCGTGTCGATCGACTACGCCCCCGTCACCAACCCCAACAACGCTGCCGACCCCGTCACGGGTGCTGGCGCAGTCGCCAACATCTACACCATCGCCAAGCGTGAAGTAAGCAACGCCCAGTACACCGAATTCCTCAACGCCGTAGCGGCCTCCGATCCGAACGCCCTCTACAGTGCCAACATGGGAAGCGTCGAAGGCGGAATCATCCAATCAGGCGTCAGCGGGAGCTTCACCTACGCGACCCGCTCGGGCTGGGCGAACAACCCCGTCAACTTCGTCTCCTGGTATGACA
>JBBRHH010000252.1:0-8487 GCA_038222915.1 Tepidisphaerales bacterium | reverse complement strand
TCAGGGTGTCCTCATCGGCCATGTCCGGCTTGTCCATTCGCTGTGCCAGACTTTTCGTTGCCCACTCGAGCGCCTCACCTTTCAGCGCTCGACCTCCTAGATTCATTTGATCCAGCGGCACCTTGTTGTCCAGTGCGGCATAAGGCCGAAGATCTGCCTCCGCGTTGAAGCAGTCGCGCATTGCCGGCGCCATCGCATCCAACTGATTCATCGCCGGGAGGCCGAGCATCAACTCCATCGTGTGCAGCACCGATGTCTGGTTATAAAACTCCTTCACCACCTTGCCGCGCTTGGTATACGGACTAATCACGAGGCAAAGTGAGCGGTGCCCGTCCACATGGTCAAATCCATTTTGCGGATCGTCCTCGTTGACGATGATGCACGTTTTGGCCCAGAACCTGCTTTTGCTGATCGCCTCCACCACCCGTCCAAGCGCCAGATCATTGTCCGCCATCATGGCTGCCGGCGATGGCGCGCCGGGGTCAAGCCCACGCGTATGGTCGCTCGGCAGGTATACGATGGTCAGCGCGGGCATCTGCTTCTTTTCCTCAAACTGCGCCAGTTCCTTCAAATAAATGTTCGCCCGGACCACGTCCGGAATCGCCAGGTTCCAGCCGGGATAATCCGGCGACGTGTACTTCTTCAGCTCCTGGATCGCCGTCGTCAGCTTGAAAGAAATCTTCCCCGTCTTGTCGACGTAATCCTTGTAAATCTCACTAAACCCCGTCCGCGCCGGCACCGGGTCGGCCAGCCCCATTTCGCCAAAATTTCGAAAAGACAGTCCGTGCAGGAGCGCGTTGTCCCAGATAAACCCGCTCGACACGAACGCCAGTGGATCATCCCCGGGGAAAGGATAGCTGCGTGTCCACCCGCCAAACGATTTTTCCACTCCATCCGCAACCGCCCCCTCTGTCGCCCACTGGTGCCCGTCGGCCGACAGCACGCCGTTGCAATAATAGTTGTCGAGCAGCACGAACTCTTTCGCGAGCGCGTGATGGTTCGGCGTTACGTCCTTGCCAAAGATGCACAGCGACTCATCCCCGTTTCCTTCCTTCATGTCGCCGAGCACCTGGTCGTAGGTCCTATTCTCCTTGATGACATAGACCACATGCTCAAACACCGAAGGCTCGCCCACGTGGAGCGGCACTGGCACCGCCGCCACTCCTGCCTGCGCCTTCTCCGCCGCCAAGAGCGCCTGTGGCACCCGTGCATCCACCAACACCTGCTGGGTGTAGCGCGCCAACGTCGGCGCGTCCGGCACATCGACCTGAGTCACCGTCCCCCAATGAAAGTGCGTGTTCCAGGCCGCCCCCGGCAATGGCCCAAGCGGCTTGGGCGGCGTCCCCGCCAGATCCAGAACCAACCGCGCCCGTGACAAGTCCCGCGATCCGCCCCCCTTCACGTTCGCCACCAGCAACTTTTCACCGCTGACGACAACTCCTCCCGGATACCAGCCCACTGGAATAAATCCAGCCACACGACTCGCCTTCCCTTCGAGTCCCACCTCCACGACCGCCACCGCATTGTTCCCGCCACAAGCCACATAGAGCTTCGACCCATCCTTCGACAGCGCCACCGCATTGGTCGCGCTCCCAAATCCCAGACCCGCGTCCGGCCTCACCTGCACCGTCTCGCGCACCTTTTCCGTCGCAACATCCACCAAGCTCACCGTGTCCGCATTCGCGTTTGCGACAAACAACGTTTTTCCGTCAGCGGTCAGCTCAATATCCGCCGGGTGCAAACCAACTACGACTTCCGCCGCCTGTTTCCGCTCCTTCAAATCCACAATGCTCACGGTGCCGCTGCATCCGATCCCGCGTTCATCCACCAGCGTATCCGTCCCCGCCGACTTGCTGGTCTGCTCTCCGTCGATTGGCCGACGCCCGCCCCAATTCGACACCAACGCCTTTTGGCCGTCCGGCGACAGCGCCACGTCATAGGGCGCAACACCCACAGCGATCTCTTCCACCAGTTTCTCCGTTTCCAGATCCACCACCGCAAGCGTGTTGTTCACCGACAGACAGATATACGCCGTCTTCTCATCAGCCGACAGCGCAATCCCACATGGATAAGATCCCCGTCGCTTCACCATCGGCCTCGGGTTGGTTTCCTCGATCGACGGCATGACGATCTTCCGCGACCACTTTTCGAGCAGCCCGTTCTCGCCAATCTTTCCCTCCCACAAAGTGGACCGCGATCCGGTCGCATAAAGCTTCCGCCCATCTTTGCTCAACGCAATTCCATGCATGGATCCCCCGTCGCCCGGAAATTTCGCCTCCTGCCGAACCAGCCACTTGTCGCCATCAATGACGACCACGCCCCGGCTATCCTTCACGTAAACTATTTTTCCCCCGTCCCCGGCCACCAGATCGACCGGCCTGCCTCCAAATCCAACCGTCTTCCCGGCAGGCCGCACCACCTGCTCCGTCGACACCACCACGCCACCCTCCCCCACCACCTGTCCAATCTCTTCCGCGAGGCAATCAACGCCGGCCCAAAACGCGATCACCCAGACTAGAAAATTCACCACGTCGACCTCATTAAATTTTAATCACCAGCTTGCCCAGCAACTTCCCGGCGGCCTTCAATCCCAGGACACCCGCCACCTCGCCGGCCTTCAGATAAACCGACCACGTTCCGTTTTCTTTGGCCCGAAGCGCCGCGTGCGCGCCGCCGCCAAGCACCAGATAGGTCGCCGTAATGGTCGCAGCGTTCGTCTTGGGGGTCACCGCCATCAACTTCAACTTCAACTTCTTGTTCCCGCTCTTCAATACAAGATCGGTCGCACCAATCGTGCTCAACTTCACACCCGCCCCGTTCTTGTAAACTACTTTCAGAATCGATTGCTGCCCCGCCTTCGTCACCCTGGATGGAGCATTCATCGCCGCCGTGGGCGGCCCAAAAACAGTCGCATGCAGCGCCAGCGAAACAGGCGACGCATTGGTCGTGATGCTCACGTTCCCCGACTTGACGCCCGAATGCCGCGTATCCACTCGAAAAGTCAGCGTGTCCGAAGCGCCCGCCGCGAGCGTGGTCGGCAATGCATGCACCAGCACAAAACCGGCCGGCGTTGTCACAGCGCCAAGCGTCAGGGTCGCGGTGCCATCGTTCTTCAACACAACTGTCTTCCGCGTGCCCGTATCGTCCTCGTTCAGATTCACATTGCCAAATTCAAAATTACCGGTGGTCGAAATGTGCGGCTTGGGCGAAGTGGGCTGGGTCGTGTTTGCCAGTTTCAACGTGTAGTCAAAATTGGTGCTTCTGACGTTGATGTCGTCCAATCCCTCGCCAAGCACCTCAAGGAAATAGTTGCCGGCAGCCAGCGTCGGCATTGCCGTTACCAGCGGCGACGATCCTTTGCGCAGGTCGGTCAGATTGATCGGTGACAGGTTTCCGGCATTAATCTCAGCCAGATCAAGTTTTCCGTTGCCACTGGTGTCGCGGTAGACGCCCAGGTGTAAATTTCCAATCACGTCCGTCGAGATCAACTGCGAATCCGGATTGGTCACCACGGCCGAAAGACTGATCTTCAGTGCATTGGTGGCGGACGGGAGTGTGAAGGAATAGAGGCGAAAATCGGAAGCACTTGTCACTTTGGAGAGTGCATTGCCCTCAGTCGACCCCGTGATCTGGTTCGACAAAACCACGGACGACCCGGGCGCGCCAAACGCCGCCGTCGCGATGGCTTCGTTTGGAACAACACCCGCGACGACGGCCGAAACCGTCGTCGTGAATGTATCGGTTCCTGAATCGCTCAAAACCTGAAAGGTCAGCGGCCCCGATCGCGACCCGGCAACTTTCGTGTCGACACTCAAGCTGATAAACGCGTCGGCATTCGTATCGGCCAACACCACCGACCCATCCTGCGCCGCGTTAGACAAACTCGCTTTGAAGCCGGCCGGAACACTGATCGCTTTGATTGTCACCGGCGAGTTCGTCAGATTCCGTACGTCCAATTGATCGAAGCCCGCCGGCCCATTCAGCGCACTGGTCCCGAGCTGAATCGTGCTCTGCGCATCAACATTGTTCGTTGAAATGTCACTCAATACTGAAATCACATCCCCGACGGCAAACAACGTCCGGCCTTCGAGATTTTCCATCAGCGGTTTATGGCGACGAAGTCCCCGAACAACTTGAGGTTTTCGCAATGACATAGGCAAGTCTCCGTCCTCGGATCGCCCCATTTGAGTGTATAAGGCTACGAACACGCCGGACAATGGTCAAACCAAGTCGGAAATATCGCAATATTCGCAAGATTTTCGGCGATATTGGGCGATCTACTGCATTTTCGTACGCCGTTCATCAATCGTCCCATCGCCAAGCGCGGTTTCAATCAGTTGCATCAAATACGCGGGATTTGCTGTCATACGCACACAGCGCAGCGTCTGATCGGTCGCGAGGTCAACGATCACAGTCGACGGCACATTGCCGGATCCATAGCTTGCTAGAGTCGCAAATAACTTTTCATCGTTGGTAACATCGATCAGCACAAACGCCAATCGCTCAACATTCCGGTTCTGAAATTCAATCATTTCCGGCGACTCCAACACGCTCATTTTTTCACGGGCCGTCGACAAGTCCCAGTTGGCATAAAAATGAACAACGGCAATCCGCTTCCCAACGGTAGACCGCTTCCATTCGCGCTCCGTTCCGGTCGAACGGATCCATGCGATTTTCGTCGCGTCCTTCACCGGCGCATGACAACCCGCCATGAATGCAACGATCAGCATTATGCGAATGGCCAAAGTGCCGCTATCCACCATGGATCGCTCCGATCACATTGCCGCCCTGGCGAATAACGCTAGTCGTCCTTCGGCACCGCCTGGGTGGTCGCCGGTCCGGGCTGATCCGAAATGCACGGATTCGCGCTTGCCGGGCTCGTCAGAATTAAACCGTTGTGAACTGTCCGTTGCGCGCCATCTTACCGGACGCCCGACCCATCCGGAATTTTCCGGCCGGCCGCTCGACGGACAACCAAAGTGTGATACATTCCCCATCGCAGGGCCACCCCCTTTTCAAAACTGGTTGTCACGGAGCGACAATGAGCATGTACGAAGCGTTGCGCAGGAAACTTCGAGTTGTGGCGACGCTCTTCAAAACAGAGAAGTCTTTGACGTTCTGCGCCAGCACCGAGAAGCTGGAATCACGAGTCTTCTGCAGCATCGCTCCGCTGCCGGTCGTCCACGCACCGGCGGCCGTCACTGCCATCCATCAAACCCTCCAACACAAGACCGCCCCGGACATCTCCGTTTCAAGAGTTCTCGATGTCCCCGATTACAATTGGTACTACGGCTGCTGTCCCACCGCGATCGGCGACGTTCTGGGCTATTGGGATCAACGCGGTTATCCCAATGTCATTCCCGGCGAGAATGGCAATGCCATGACGCAGAACGTGAAGAATGCCATCGCCAGTCCCGCCCACATCGTCTCCGGCCAGCAGGATCGCCCGGGCGGCTCACATTATCTGGGTGGCGGAACGTTTCGCGATTCGCCGGCTTATCCCAGGCATCAGTCCCAGCCCGACTGCATCGCCGACTATGTCAAGGAAGTCGACTTCGGAACCAACCCCTACAACGTTCACGACGGACTCTTGAATTATCTGCACAGCAAAGGCGAACAGGGCTGGACTATTGCCCGAGTCCGGTACAACGGCACTCCAGACATCTGGCACGACGTGGTCAAATCCATCCAGTCGGGCATGCCCGTCGTCGCCTTTGTCGATGGCAACGGCGCCGGCGATCTCTCCCATTGCGTTCCGATTATCGGCTTCGACAAGGCCACGCACATGTACGCGGTACACAACGAAGGCGACCACGGCGCAAACGCGGTGAAGTGGTATCACTTCAACTACCTGAAGCCGGGCGCAGCCTACGGCATCTGGGGGGTGTCGTTTATCGTTCCGCCCGGCAAGACCATCCCCGGTGTTCGTCTTCCCCTTCATCACTAATTCGTGCGCAGCGAGATACACCGAAGGCGACCACGGCGCGAACAGCGTGAAGTGGTTCCACTTCGGCCCACTCAAAGTCGGCAGCCCCTATGGCGTCTGGGGCGTCAGCTTCATCGTCCCGCGCGGCAAATCCATCCCCGGCGTTCACCTTCCCAGTGATGAGTAGCAGCGCCCGCTCGCCCTCGCTGGTAAACCACTTCGCCGCCACCTAATATCGCCACCAGTCCAATGCCACATGAATCCTCCAGCCTGAATTACGCCCTCGCACCCGGCGCTGTCGATGAAACCATCGACGTCCAGTCCGAGGAGATGCTGGTCAATATGGGCCCGCAGCACCCCTCCACGCATGGCGTGCTGCGCATCGTCCTGCGGACCGACGGCGAGATGGTTCTGGAGGCCGTCCCGCATCTGGGTTACCTGCATCGCTGCAAGGAAAAAATCGGCGAGAATCTCCCCTACTACCAGTACATTGGCTACACCGACCGTCTCGACTATCTCTCGGCCATGAACAACAACCACGCCTGGGCCATGGCGGTGGAAAAACTCGCGAACATCGAAGTGCCTCTTCGCGCCGAATATCTCCGCGTCATCGCCTCAGAGCTCAATCGCATCGCCTCCCACCTCGTCTCCTTCGGCACCTACGGCCTCGACATGGGCGCCTTCACCCCTTTCCTCTACGCCTTCCGCGAGCGCGAATACATCCTCGACCTCTTCGAACAACTCTGCGGCGCACGCCTCACCCTCTCCTACATCAACGTCGGCGGCGCACATTGGGATCTCCCGCCCAATTTCCTCGAAAAACTCACCGAATTCCTCGACTACTTCGAGCCCCAGATCGACGAATACAACGACCTGCTCACGTACAACCACATCTTCATCAAGCGCACCGCCAATATCGGCGTCGTCACCAAAGAGCAGGCCATCACCTACGCCCTCTCGGGGCCGATGATTCGTGGTAGCGGCATTCCGCTGGATCTCCGCCGGACCAGGCCCTACAGCATCTACGAACGCCTTGAATTCGACGTCTGCGTCGGCGCAGGACTCAAAGGCACGCTCGGAGATTGCTGGGACCGCTACTGGGTCAAGATGCAGGAAATGAAGCAGTGCATCCGCATCCTGCGCCAGTGCATCGTGCAGATCCCGGATGGCCCATATCGCGCCAAGCTGCCGCGCAACATGAAAGTCCCGGCCGGCGAAATCTACGCCGAATATGAAAACCCCCGCGGCCACCTCGGCTTCTACATCGAATCCCAAGGCGGCCCCATCCCCTACCGCGTAAAAATCCGCGGCCCATCGTTCGTCAACCTCGCCGTTCTGGGCGAACTCTGCCAGAACGTGCTGCTTGCCGATGTCCCCGCGATCGTCGGCTCGATCGATATCGTCATGGGCGAAGTCGACAGGTGAGACCTCGTGGACGAGGACACGCTGCAGCAATCTCGGAGACTCGTCATGGCTTATCGTTGGATCGTGTTCCTCCTTGTCTCCTTTCAGTTCGCATTTGGCGTCTATGCAGAGGAAACGAAATCGACTCGGACACCTGCCGAGCGAATCTCTGCTCGTGGCTTCCCCTCAGTGTTTCAGGCGTGGAACCCCGCAGACAACCTCAAGGACGAGGACGCACGGACCACATTGACTCGGCACGATCTGGTTTTTCACGCTCCTGATTTCTTCGGCTTGAAATGGGCAGGGAAGTTCGCCGGGCTGTCCATGTCGTTCACCAAAGACAGCCTCGAATCGGCAGCGACGTTGAAACAGGACTTGCTCAAACGCAATTCCAATCTGATCCTGCTGGCGGAACTGCGATACCGTGATGCCCACAACTCGTATTTGCCGGAAGATCACGAATGGTGGAAACGCAAAGACGGAAAGAACGTGCCGGGCTGGGAAGAGGGCGGGTATCTTCAGTTGGACTATGCAAATCCGAGCTATCGAGGCCAGGTTGCCCGGCAAGCGAAAGCCATCATGGACTCTGGATCCTTCGATGGCATCATGCTCGATTGGTGGGAGGACGACGATGACCGACTGGCACTGGTCAAGGAGATCCGAAAGCAGATCGGTGAGAGCGCCCTCATACTGGTGAATGCAAATGACCGCAGGACACCCAAAACGGCGGCGTTCGTGAATGGCTGCTTCATGGAGTGTTACAAGTCGAAGACCGCGGAGGATTGGAATCAGATCGCCGACACCCTCGAATGGGCTGAAAAGAATCTCAGAGAACCGCGAATCAACTGTCTCGAAACGTGGTTCCACAAGTCTCGCAATGACCTGCACCTGATGCGTGCGACGACGACACTCTCCCTCACGCTGTCGAACGGATACTGCCTGTTCTCCGACCCGAATCCTCTACCAACCCCCGACCACTTACACGACTGGTACGCGTTTTGGGACAGAACCCTCGGTCGGCCAAAATCAAAGGGGCAACGCAAAGCTGACGGCAGTGTCCACCGAGAGTTCGACAATGGCCTCGCCGTTTACAACCCGATAGGCAACAAGCCCATCGCCCTCGAATTCGCATCAGCTCACACATCGGCATCGACTCA
>JBBRHH010000251.1:0-8505 GCA_038222915.1 Tepidisphaerales bacterium | reverse complement strand
GCTACATCCACGCCCTGCCGAGTGACAGGCCCCGTTCGGCCTTGTGCTTTTCCGGCGGCGGCATCCGCAGCGCCACCTTTGGCCTGGGCATTCTCCAGCGGCTCGCCCGCATCGGGCTTCTCGATAAATTCGATTACCTCTCCACCGTTTCGGGGGGAGGCTATCTTGGAAGCTGGCTCTCGGCGTGGGTCCATAATTCCGCCACCGGCCCCGCTGGCGTCATCGCTCAACTGAAGAAGGACCCGGCCCACGCCGGCCCGGCGAACGTTCCTACACCGACAAACCCCGAGCCTGGTCCGGTCCAGCATCTCCGCACCTACAGCAACTATCTCAGCCCCAAACTGGGCCTGCTCTCCGCAGATGCGTGGACGCTGGTCGCCACCTACATCCGCAACCTCATTCTCAACTGGCTCGTCCTGCTTCCCATCCTGATGCTCGTGATGATGATCCCACGGATCTGCGTCCCGTTGGTTTATCTTCCCGTGTGGCTGGTAAAGAACGCCGCCAATCCGGAGGCCACCTACGGCTATCTCCACGCGTCCCTCATCGGCCTCTCAATCGCAGGGACCTTGGCACTCACGCTTGGCTGCGCTGTGGGGATGATCCCGCTGGCTTACATGGATATTTACCGGCCGAAGTATCGCCCTTACCTCGCGAAACTGGGCCCTTCTGTCGCTTATCTCAAAGTTGAACCGAAAGACGAACAGCCGCATTTCATCAAATATTGTCTCTTTCCATTCCTGGTTTCCAGTTGCCTTCTGACGACTGGGTGGGGCCTTCTCTTCGAGGTTTTACACGGCGGGCGACGCCTCGCTTTCCTCAGGTCGGGCGTCATGATCATCTTTTTAAATCTCGCGAAGCACCTCTTCGGATGGCTGGCCTATCGCGGCCAGATCATCCGCATCAAAGAACTCAGCTTTCAAGACGAACGTTCACGATCGGGTAGAAGCCGGCGCATGCGGGTTGCGGAGACTGCCAAGCGCTGGGTTATCGATCTACGTAAAAAGCTGCATCAGGCCAAATCCGAATTTGTCGAAAGTCTCGTCATCATCGTCGGGGCCATCTTTGGTGGCTGGCTGATGTGGATCATCGCACGGTCGGTCGGAAACCCCGGCAAAAACGCCATCAAGTACGTCTGTCTTTCCTTTCCTTTGGTTGGAGTCGCCGCGGTGCTTCAACTTTCCATCCTCGCCGGTCTGTTTAGCCGGCAGAACGATGACGAAGACCGCGAGTGGTACGCGCGCGTCATGGCATGGGTGCTTGCGGCGGTCACTGGATGGTGCGCCCTGAGCGTACTTTCGCTGGTTGCTCCCGCAGGTCTCCTGTGGCTGTGGCATAAGGCCGCCACCGCGGTGATCTCGCTGGGCACGATTTCGGGCGCTGCGACGGCCATTCTGGGGAAAAGCGCCCACACCGCCGCGAACAAGCGCGGCGGCGCGGAGAGTGAAAGCCCTCTCCGCAATATCGGGCTGGCATTGGCCGCTCCAATTTTCGTCCTTTTTCTCTGTGCATTGATCTCGCTGGGCACGGACTGGCTGGTGACACTGTGGGGCTGGCGTCCGCCAAGAAGCTACGACGGGGATATGGTCGAATGGCACAAGGACGTGCTGCGTTATTCGAGATGGTGGATCCCGATCGTATGGGTAGCGCCGCCCGCGCTTCTGGCTCTTATCATGGGCTGCTTCGTCAACATCAATAAATTCTCGCTTCACGCCGTCTATCGCGACCGCCTTATCCGGGCATACCTCGGCGCGTCGCGGCGTAATCGTGAAAAGAGCGAGGGGTACAACGGCTTTACGGGCTTCGACCCGCGCGACAATCTCCGCATGCACTGGCTTCGCCCCGAAGGGGCGGTCGAGATGCTGGCGCGAACGATCCGGCTCGTGCCGCAATCGAAAGCGGCTGAATATCTTGATAACCAGATTGGCGCGTTCATCCCCGACGCCGACGAGTGGCCAGACGGTGAGCCCCTTGCGGCCGCCGACGCGAGGGCTCTGCGACGAGCGATGGAGCAGTTGGTGCAGACGGAGCGGCTGCAGAACGTGGAAGGTTTCCGCGAGAAGCTCACCGGCGCGGAACAGAGCGCTCTGACCAACATTGCGGATTTCCCGCGTCGTCAGGCCACCATCAATCGGCTGCTCCTGCGCCGGGCCCTGCAACCGTGCGGGCCGTTCCATGTCGTCAACATCGCGCTCAACCTGGTTGCCGGCGAGAATCTTGCCTGGCAGCAGCGCAAGGCGGAGAGCTTTACCGCTTCGCCGCTCCACTGCGGCTGCGGAAGCAGCGGCCTGGGCTATCGCGATTCACGCCGCTACGGCGGAGGCTGGGAAAGGGAAAAGGAGTACCCCGACCGGGCCATCTCCCTGGGCACCGCGCTGAGCATCTCGGGGGCGGCCGCCAGTCCGAACATGGGCTATCACTCCGCGCCTGCTCTCGCGTTCCTGATGACGCTGTTCAACGTTCGCATGGGGGCATGGGCGGGGAACCCCGGCGTTCGCGGTGATCAGACGTTCGGCAACTCCTCTCCAAGATTCGCGCCGCTCTCGCTGCTCGCCGAAACCTTCGGCTATACCAACGATCGCTTTCCCTACGTCTACCTCTCGGACGGCGGCCACTTTGAAAACCTCGGCATCTATGAAATGGTCCGCCGCCGCTGCCGGCTCATTGTGTTGAGCGACGCCGGCCAGGACGGGTCGTGCGAATTTGTCGACCTGGGGAACGCGGTTCGAAAAATTTACATCGACATGGGCGTGCGCATCAGCTTTGAAGGGAAGATCCCCATTTCCGCCCGCGATCCGCGCATGAAGGCGATCGGAAAATACT
Organism: Tepidisphaerales bacterium; assembly: GCA_038222915.1. Lineage (GTDB taxonomy): Bacteria > Planctomycetota > Phycisphaerae > Tepidisphaerales > Tepidisphaeraceae > JBBRHH01. The sequence continues at coordinate 5,682 of JBBRHH010000251.1, read as the reverse complement.
GCACGATCGGCACCATCCATTACGCTGAAGCGGACGCACCGCGGGACGGCAATGGCGAGCACGCGAGTCCGATACGGGACGGAATTCTTATCTACCTCAAGCCCGCGTTTTATGGTCTGGAGCCCGCCGACATCTACAACTATGCAAAGTCCTCGGAAGAATTTCCGCACGAAACGACGATGAATCAGTTCTTTACCGAGTCGCAGTTTGAAAGTTATCGCAATCTCGGCGCATTCATCGCCGAGCAGGTCTTTCCTTCTGGGACGGACGTGAACTTCAATGACCTCGTCAATAACACGCGACGCTACTGCGACTACCCGGAAATTACGTCTGTCGCGATGGAGGGCGCCGACAACTCGACTGTCAAAATCTTCGGCAAGGGCTTCAAGAAAAAGTCGAAGGCGCAAATCAATGGGATCGAACTGGCCTGCGAACGCATTGCCGATGACACGATCAAGGCGACCCTGAGCGCCGCCCCCATGGCGTCGCTCACAGTCATTGTCATTAATCCACAGAGCAAGCGGAGCAACACCTTCAACTTCAATCCGCCGCCGCCGCAAACGCGCAACACCGCGTCGATTCCAGGCTCCTGACGGCGACCAAATCGCGGATTGCTGAACATCCCACCGCCACCTACCATACGGCTGTTATGAGTAGTGCAACCACCGCGACCGCGCTTCCCGATGCCGCCGGCCACTTTGGGCCTTATGGCGGCGTTTACGTGCCTGAAACGCTGATCTCCGCCCTGGAACAACTCGAAGCCGAATACAAACGCGCTCAGGCCGATCCTGCGTTTGCGCGCGAGTTCGACTATTACCTGCGTGAATACGTCGGCCGACCCTCGCGCCTTTACTTCGCGCGACGGCTGACCGAAAAGCTGGGCGGGGCGAAGATCTATCTCAAGCGCGAAGACCTGAACCACACCGGTGCTCACAAGATCAACAACGCGATCGGACAGGCCCTCCTGACTCTCCGGATGGGGAAGAAGCGCGTTATCGCCGAGACCGGGGCTGGCCAGCATGGCGTGGCGACTGCCACGGCGTGTGCACTGTTTGGCCTGCAATGTGACGTCTATATGGGCGCTGAAGACGTTCGCCGACAGAACCTCAATGTATTTCGCATGAAGCTGATGGGGGCGAACGTTATTGAGGTGACCAGCGGCAGCAAGACGTTAAAGGATGCGCTCAACGAAGCTCTCCGGGACTGGATGGGAAGCGTCGGCCACACCCATTACATCATTGGCAGCGTCGCCGGTCCGCATCCTTTCCCGATGATGGTGCGGGATTTTCAGGTGATGATCGGCCGCGAAGCACGCGAGCAAATTCTCAAGGCTGAGAACAAGCTTCCCGACTGCGTCGTTGCCTGCGTCGGCGGCGGATCCAACGCCGCTGGAATCTTTGCACCCTTCGCCCCGGACGCGAACGTAAAATTGATTGGCGTCGAAGCTGGCGGCCGTGGAATGGATCTGGGCCAACATGCCGCAACTCTCACCGCCGGCAAGCCAGGCGTCCTCCACGGCGCGCTCTCTTACGTTCTCCAGGATGAGGATGGCCAGACCGCCGATGTTCATTCTGTCAGCGCCGGGCTCGACTATCCGGGTGTTGGTCCGGAACACGCTTACTGGAAGGACAGCGGACGAGTTGAATACGTCAGCATCACCGACGCCGAAGCCCTCGACGCATTCCAGCTACTGGCGCAGTGTGAAGGAATTCTTCCCGCCCTGGAGACGTCCCACGCCATCGCCCACGTGGCCAAGATCGCGCCGAAGATGAAGGGCGATCAGGTGATCGTCATCAACCTCTCGGGCCGCGGTGATAAAGATTGTCAGGAAGTCGCCCGCCTCATTGGAACCAAATAGCGTTTTATCTGGGCGTTGCAGGTTTGGTGGCCGGTGATGCGATGGCGGTGAGATAGGGTTGCCTGGCCGTCGTTGTTTTCAACTGCGCGACCGACCGTATCGGGGCGGAGAAGCTCAGCCGAAAGCCGACATCCGCGAAGCCCTTGGCGGCACTGCGCCAATCCGGCACTTCAAATTCCTGATCCACGGCCCGGCTTGGCGGCGACAGCGCTGAGCCGCCGATCACGTAGAGCTTGCCGCCATCGTCGACCGCATACTCCGCGACATTTCCAACCAGGTTGTTAAACGTTGTCGAGCCACTGGCGGCCACTTCGCGAAACCAAAGCGTGCCGTCGTCGTATTCCTTGTCCGCCCCCACCGGCGGCGCACCCGAAACCTTTGATTCCGGCCACACGTCGGCCGAAGCCTTCTCGCTGGTCGGAACAAACATTCCCGCGTCCGGCAAAGCCGACGCGCCCAGGTGCGATCGCGTCACCCAGTCATACTGTTGCTTCCAATTGTGATCGCGCAGGTTTGGCCGCTCTGTCTTGTCCGATGCCTTGAACGCCAGTTTCCACTCGCCCGGTTTCTGCAGCCGCGAGCCCATCAGGTCCGCAAAGTACATCGCCGCGGCGGCGGAAACCTGCTGCATTGGTTGTTTGCGTGAAGGATTCAATTCCGGCGCACGCGCCCCCGTGGCATCGCGCAGCACCTGCCGATTGTCCGCTGTCCCCAGTTCCGGCGGATAGTGATCGAAATCCCCTGCCAGCCAGACCAGCGTTCGCCGGATCGACTGCCCGGCCCGCAAATTCGGCGGCCATTCCCAGATGCGCGGCCCGAGGCGCGGGTCGCCCGAACGCGGATCGAAGTTCATCAGCACCCGCCCCATGTCGGTCCACTTGCCGGCGGCCGAGACGATGTCGCTGAAAAATCCGAGGGACGTTTCCGATATGCAAAGGAAGCAGGGCGCAACCGTCGCATCGCCGTCGACCTTCTTGTAGGTGATTTCAATCACGCGATCGGTGGAGATTTCCGGCGGCAATGCCGCGCTGTAAACCACCGTTCCGGTTGGGTCGTCGTAAGTAAATTTCCAGTTGATGTTTTTTCCAGCCCCTGCCAGCGGCGACATCGGGCCCAGCTTGCCAAAATCAATCTGCGTGGCCGACGTCGCCCGCCACGTGCGCACCCCGGCGGTAAACGCCGTCACATCCGGCTGGCTCTTCACTGCATCGGGCAGCGCGTCCGCCGCGGCCTGAACCTTGGTCAGCAAGGCGTCCAACGTCGTGTCGCTGCTCGACGTGTGTTTCGGATCGACCAGATATTGCTGCAATCCATAGACCTGGAGATTGAAGGCCGATCGCTTCCCCAGCGTCGAAAGATCCTCGGGCGAAAACTTTGCCTTCATCGACAGGGCATACTGCAGATCGTCCTGCGTCGTCGCTCGCTCCAGGAATTGCGCCCAAGCCTTCCTTGCTCCCTGATCCACTTCCGCTTTGCGCCGCACCCTTCGGGCATCGTCCTTGATGCCGCTGTCGATGGCCGACGACAGGACCGATGCCAGTTGCTGGTTGTCTTCAAACTCCCGGCGGTTCACGGGCCCCGCCAGATCGCTCATCGCCATCATCCGCGCGTAGGCGGTGAGGCGGATGCCCAGCTTGACAGCATCGGAAGATGCGAGCCCCGTCAAACCCTGCCAGTCGGTCTTTTGCAAAATATCCAACGGCGCGAACAGCGGCGCGATCGCCTTGCGAACGCCGGTGTCAGCGGAGATTGGGTTGTCGCTCCACGCCGCGCGCAGATCGGCGACCGATTTGGCGCCGTTCGACCCACGTTCATCGACCCCGTATCCCGCCGTTAGAAGCGCATCCATCTGATTCATGTCGCCAACAAATCGCGTAGCATCCGCCGACCAGCGCGTGACCTTCCCGGCCGGCTCCGACCAGTGCGAACGCATATCCTCCGCAGTCGCATTTTTCCCGGCGTCGGATCGAACATATCCCATCGCCCCCGACAGCGCATTTAACTTCTGCTGCTCGGCCAGCTCCTCCAACCTCTGCACCAATGGCTGATTCCAGCTTGCCGATCCCGCAGGCAATTCGAGTTTTGCGGGCAGCGACTTGTATGCAGCGTCCAGCGATGAAAGGGCCTGCTTCAAACGGGTTCGACGAATCCGCACGTCCTCGGTCAGTTGCGCCGGATCACCCTGGACCAGGGACGACCACTCCTTGTTCCGCGCTGCCCAGAATTGCTCAATCTCGGGCGCTGCATTCAGCCGCGACGTATTGCAGTCCTGAACGAACAACTCCGCCTCGCGCTGACGCCGCATTGCTGCCGCCTGCGCCGCAGCCGCCGCGGTAACAGCATCCACCTGCGCCTGGCGGCCGATGATCGCGTCCTTCACGTCGCGCAGCAGCTTCGATAACGCCGCGTCGATCTCTTCCTTGCCCCCGGCAATTGACTGCTGGTTGTTTCGCGTCCAGACCATTTTTCCGGGCGACAAGTTCGCGATCCGGGTCTCCAGCCGCGCCGCTTCCGCTTCCAGCTCCGCGGCCTGCCGGTCCGGATCCTTCGCATCGCTCGGATAGAGCAGCTTGAACTGCGAAAGCTCATCCACCTGCAGCCGCGAAAGAACATCCCTGGCTTTCCAGTTCAAGCGCGGATCGCTCCCGCTCGCCACCTTGTTGTACTCACCCGATTTGATCTCGCGCAGCCATGCCTGCAGATCATCGGGGCTCACCCCGAGCTTCGAAACAAAGCTCCGCTCCACATCACTGCTTTGCTGAAAGAACGCCATATCGACGGCCGACGGTGCAGGCGTCTTCAGCCAGGCAATGATTTCCGACCAGTTCTTGTCATTGACGATGTGATCCAGATTGTGCGACAGCGACCCGAGGGCCTGCATCCCGGTTGAGTCGGGGCTCGGCTGGGTCGCGGCGGTCACCAGCGTCCCGTACGTCGCCAGGACCGGGTCGGCCAGCTTGTCCAGCAGCTTGCGGTTCTCTTCAATTCGCAGCCACTGCTCCTCGATCTTGTGCACAAACTTATCGGCCTCGGGCAATTCTTTCGCGGCGGGATCGATTCCGCCGGGCGATGCATAATTCACCCGGAGCCGCAGATCCGCGAGGTAGCCGGCGGCAGTCACCCAGCCCCGGGTTTCAAAAACACCCTGCTGCTTGGTGATATATGACACATCTGGCGGCAACTGCTTGGCCACCTTGTCGCGAGCCGACTGCCAGCGCGGCATCTGGTCATAGAGATAAAGCCCGCCCGCAGCCAGCACCCCCAGAAACGCCAATACGGAAATGATCCGCCCGAAGGGAGCGCGTTCCTTGCGTTTCAACTGCATCACCTGCGCGGCCACCTCTTCCAAGCGTGCCGGCCCCTCCTCCGCGTTGGGATTCAACATCCGGTTGCACAAGTTGCACCAGCGCGACGCGTGTTTTCCAAACACGCCCCACTCCCGCGACGCGTCCACCGGCCAGGCCGTTGGACCGGGGAATTTTCGGCGCATGACCAGCCGGTAGAGCAGTTCGCCCAGCTCATAGAGATCGTTGATCTCGCTCCCGTTGATCGCAAGCCATTCCGAAGGCGCGGGGTCGCACAAGACGATCGCCGCGTCCCGAATGCTGTCGTCCGATAGCAGAATATTCGTCGGCTTCAGGTTTCCATGCGACCGCCGGCAGCATTGCTTCAGCTCCTGCAGGCCGGCCAGGACCGAGTCGATAATCTTTTGAATGGCCGGTCCGGTCAGCCGCGCCCGCGATTGCAAAACCTGCAATACATTCCGCGGATAAATATCGCTGACGTAATAAGGGCCGCGCGCACCCACCGCGAAGGCATGAATC
>JBBRHH010000250.1:0-8509 GCA_038222915.1 Tepidisphaerales bacterium | reverse complement strand
GCCTCTGCTACCGCCAGCCAATATTGTTGTTCGCCCGCGAGGGACGTGCTCAGTTGATCCTGGGAGCAACCTGGATTTCGCTCGATATGCGTCCATAGCCGATGATTGTGCCGCATGTCTGTCCGCGCGTCGTTCAGTCTCTGCCCGATATCAGATTCGGAGTATTTTTCAATTCGCTTATATTTCTTCAGCAACTCTTCCAGATCATTCAGCCGTTGATGATCCAAGAGGAGCGGCGCGATTTTCAGAACTAGCTCAATCGCTTCAAACGATCCGCCCTGCGTTTCCTCATATTTGCGCTCATACTGTGCCATTCCATCAATATAATCCCAGGCTGCGGTCGCCATGTGCACAGCCTCACGATACAGTCCATCTCGCTCCGCTTGGCAAGCCTTATCCATCAAGGCGCGATACTGGATCGCGTGCGCCTGCATGTCCGCCTTTTTCATTGCCACCGAGCCTCCAATGTACCTCACCACTCTATAATTGAGATCGCTGATCTTCGACGCTAGCAATCCATTCGGAGAAATCTGTCCCAATATACGGAAGAGATCACTATTCCATCAACCCATCAACACGTCGCGCACATCCGGGCGTACAAACACGTTTGTGATTTCTGGCAAACCGCGAGTGCATGGCTGGCCTGTTCTCCATGACCGGGGCATCCGGGTCGACGAACAACTGCCGTCCCGGCAAAGAAGAGGCGTCACAAGTCACAAGGCATTTCGACCGGCGACCGGCATCCGCATGTGATCCGTTACTCTAATCCGCTCATACGCACTCGCGGCCCATACGGTAGGACGTTCTCCGCCTCATCCCCGCGCTCCACGTCGGCAAGGATTTCAATGGCCATGCCGCACCATCAGAAAGTGCAATCTCCGCAACCGGCCAAGTTCCTCCCATCCACGTCATCAGCGAAATCCGCGGTCAATCTCTTTTCCAAAAATCCCCAAACTTCGAGTTAGCATAGGGTGAACACATCACGGACAATCACGCCGACACCTGATGGCCTCACGGGCTCCCGTAGTCGTCGCCAACACAAAAAAGATTCGATATTTCCGTTGACGCCGCAATCGCCACAAGATAGGTTAATGTTCGGATAACTGGCCCTGTTCTTTGACAACCGAATATTAACCGCATCGCCCAACCACCCGCCAAGGAATGAGACGCTAACCTCGCGTATTCCTCCGCGCCATTGCGCCTTTGTGTGAAATATTGCATTTCCATCAGCTCAAACCAGCTCAGTCGCTTTGCCTGTCTTGAGCACAGCGCAGCAAGTCGAAAGGGGGCGATTCGAGGGTCAAAACGGGGCGATTTACCGTCGGTTCGGGGAGATTCGGGGGAGGTTGGAGGCCCCCTTCGATACCGCTTTAGGGGCGGTTTTTTCGCCCGGATACAATTACGAATAAAATACAAACCTAATCCGAACAAGGGCTTGCATCCCCTCCCTCGATTTTCGGCCGCCGCAAACACATTTTTGCGCGCACTTTGCGCTCGCTGGCCCCGACCCATCTCCCTCCGGATGTCCCATAATGTCCCAAAATGTCCCAATCCAAACCACTCGCGTCAGATTCTTGCTCCCAATTGGCGAGTGAAAAGAGAGTGGACCATGTTTCCAACTCCAAGCCCCTGCTTTCCAGTCACGCGTAAGTGTCCACCGCGCCGCCCAGCCCCACCCCCTCCGCCTCAAACTTTTCGGCAAAAACATCCCCGACTCCCCGGCCATCCCCATCTTCATCGATCCGGCACTGCTTGAATCCTCGGCAACCGGACCAATCGCTCCCACGACAAAAGTGTCGTTGCCGAGCGAATGAATTCTCTTCCTTGGCGCTCTCGGCGTCTTGGCGGCAAGCATTTCAGCATTTGCCCTGCAAATGCGATTCTGTCCAAACCAGGGACTCGAAACTACGTCTATTCAAACTGCCATGAGCCACGAAGAATTGCGGATAATTTCATTGACAACGCATCATGGCGAGATAGCATAATGTTAGGTTTAGCAACTTCGACCGTCTCACGCGCAGGAGGGAACAGCGATGCGAGTAATCACCGCCCGAACTGACCATCCGAATAGCACTGACACACCACTGCTTAGGCCCCTCCCCAAACCGCGCAATTCCCTGCGCCATTCTGCCTTCTGCATTCAGAAATCCGCATTTAAAGTGCTCGTCGCTTGTGTGTCGATTATGCGCCGGTTACGTGCTGGTTGTGTGTTGGTTTATGGTCGGTTATGTGTCGGTTGTGTGTTCATTTTGTGTCGGTTCTGTGTCGGTTTTAAACGACCGGGCGCCACCCCTCGCTCGTCCCAACCATGTACCAAACAAGCATTTGTGAAAATTGGCACCCCGCAAATCGACACGCAACACGATTTTGCGCAAATGCGCGCACAAAAACGACGTCGCTATTACCCCATAAACCCGTGCCTCAACGCACCCCTGCTACTAAGAACCAAAACAACGAACGCCGACGAGTGTTCCCATTGCAGCCCGTCACGAAAGTCCCGCGCAGTAGATGTGTTGCTGGATCGAGGCGACAAAACGATGAAGTATTGGAAGGAAATACGCAGAGTTTCGGCAACGAAGAGCCGGCAGCAAACCCGCAAGATTCTCCCGTGCGGCTTTTGTCCCAGCCTGCCAACTGGTAAAAATTGACGCCATGACCACCGCATCCCAGGAAAAAATCCCCGTCAACGTCTTCTCCTCCAGTTCCGAGGCCAGCGCCGCCATCGCGCGCGAAATCGTCCAGATCATCCGTGACAAGGCCGCCCGCAACGAAAAGGCCGTGCTCGGCCTCGCCACCGGCTCCACGCCCGTCTCCGTCTACGAAGAGCTCATCCGCTTCCACAACCAGGAAAAACTCTCCTTCAAAAACGTCATCACCTTCAACCTCGACGAATACTGGCCAATGGGCCCCGATGAGCTGCAAAGCTACCGCCGCTTCATGCGCGAGCATCTCTTCGATCACGTCGATGTGCTCCCGGAAAACATCAACATCCCCGACGGCACCCTCGAGCGCGACGCCGTCGCCGGGTTCTGTGCCGACTACGAGCGCAAGATCCGCGAGGCCGGCGGCATCGATCTTCAGATCCTCGGCATCGGCCGCACCGGCCACGTCGGCTTCAACGAGCCCGGCTCCCCGCGCGACAGCCGCACCCGCCTTATCACCCTCGACCGCGTCACCCGCATGGACGCCGCCAGCGACTTTTTCGGCGAATGGAATGTCCCCCGCAAAGCCATCACCATGGGCGTCGGCACAATCCTCGCCGCCCGCAAAGTGGTGCTCATCGCCTTCGGCGAACACAAGGCCGCCATCGTGCGCCGTGCTGTCGAAGGCGAAATCTCCTCCTCCGTCGCCGCCAGCTATCTCCAGCAACACCCGGCCGCGCGCTTCATGCTCGACGACGCCGCCGCCTCCGAGCTCACCCGCTTCAAAACCCCGTGGCTCATCGAACACGGTTCCGACAGCAACGCGATCAACTGGGACGCAAAGCTCGTCCGCAAGGCCGCCATCTGGCTCGCTCTGCAGGTCAAGAAGCCGCTTTTGAAACTGACCGACGAAGACTACAACGAGCACGGCCTGCAGGAACTCTTAAGCGCCCACGGCCGCGCCTACGACATCAACATCGACGTCTTCCGCCGCATGCAGGCCACCATCACCGGCTGGCCCGGCGGCAAGTCCGGCGATCGGGGCCGCCGCAAGGAAGATGTCGAGCACAAAGGCGCCGACGCCTTCCCCAAGCGCGTCGTCGTCTTCAGCCCCCACCCCGACGACGACGTTATCTCCATGGGCGGGACGCTCATCCGCCTTTGCGAGCAGGGCCACGAAGTCCACGTCGCCTATCAAACCTCCGGCAACATCGCGGTCTTCGACGAAGGCGCACGAAGACACGTCGATTTCGTGGCCGAGTATTGCCGCGCCTTCGCCCTCCCCGGCGACGCCGTCGCGCACCGCATCGAGGAACAGATCGAACAGTTCATGCGCCGCAAAAAGCCAGGCGAAGTCGATAGCCGCGAGCTCCAGCAGGTCAAAGGGTTGATCCGCCGCACCGAAGCCCGCGCCGCCGCCCGCTACTCGGGCGTCCTCGGGGAAAATATCCATTTCATGGACCTCCCGTTCTACGAGACCGGCCGCGTCCGAAAGAAACCCCTTGGCGAAGAAGACATACAACTCACCGTCGATCTCCTCCAGAAGGTAAAGCCCCACCAGGTCTACGCCGCCGGCGATCTTTCCGATCCGCACGGCACACACCGCGTTTGTCTCGCCGCCGTCTTCGCGGCCATCAAACGTCTCCAAGATCAGGTGTGGGCCAAGCAATGCATTCTCTGGCTCTATCGCGGCGCATGGCAGGAATGGGGCGTCGAAGAAATCGAGATGGCCGTCCCCATCAGCCCCGACGAACTGATGCGCAAGCGCATGGCCATCTTTAAACACGAATCCCAGAAAGACCGAGCCCTCTTCCCCGGCCCCAGCGACCCCAGAGAATTCTGGCAAAGAGCCGAAGACCGCAACCGAAACACAGCAGTCCTCTACGACAAACTTGGATTATCAGAGTACGAGGCGATCGAAGGATTCGTGCGATGGAGAGGATAAATAGTCAGTGGGAATCAGACATGACTCGGGCCGCCCGAGCCTCGGGAGTATGAACTTTGTGATCGACATACCAGATGGAAAGGATCGAAAGCACGGCCAACACAATATAAGCAACAGCAGTCTGCCAGCGTGGCCAGGTGCGGTGTCGCACGAGATCCGCGGGAGCAGGTCCAGGATCGGGGGCCGCAAAATCAGGTGTTACAGTGGGTTTCATTGTAATTCCATTACTGCGCAGCAACGGCCGCCGGTGCGCCGATCATCAGCGGCGCAATGTACTCGCGAGCAAACGCCCGGCCAAGAAGCCCCATGTGGTCACCGCCATACCCATACTTTTCCAGCCAGTCCGCGTTGTACGGCTGAGTCGTAAGCTTGGCATATTGGAGTTGATCGGCATTGGCCGGCGGGGTAAACCCAACCTTCCCCGCCCCTTCGCCGCGCACCCCATCAATATTTCCAAACAGTTTCGTCCCAAACCCCAGGACCAGGCCATCATTGGGGCTGCAGAAGCAAAACGCATGGCCAACCACATGACTGAGCGCCCTGGTCAGATCGTAGTTGGGCGAAATTGCCGGTGCCAGCATCATCAGCCCCTGCACCTTCACATCCGCCGGCAGCAACTCCAGCGCCCACACCGCCACCCCCACTCCGCCGCTGTGGCAAGTGAGATAGATCGCTGTGCGCGGATCCTTGTGATACTTCTCGGTGATCTTGTCAGCAATAAACTTCGCCTGTTCGTGATTGCGCTCGGTGGCCCAGAGCACGTGGATGCCGCCGTCTTCGCAGGTCCAGTCGTAGATGTGCATGTCGGCGTGAACGCCGCCTTCCGACAGACCTTTCACAAACGCCTTGTCACACCAGACCGGGCCGGCAATGCCCGGCAGGTGAATCAGGTAGGGTTCAGGCGGCGGCGTCAGCACGGCCGGAGCCGGCACGGGCGCTGGCTTCGGAGCCGGAGCGCAACCGCTAAACAGAAGGAGGGCGGCGATCGCGCACAACATCACGCTGAATCGACTTTTGTTCATCTCAAGTTCCTGTTTCAGACAGTCTCAGCTCATCCATGATTCGCAAAGAAGCGCTCATCCCAAGCCGATCCGCCCCGGCCTCCAGCATCGCAGCGGCCGTCGCCAGGTCGCGGATCCCGCCGGCCGCTTTGATCATCAATCCCTCACCATACTTCTTCATCAGCCGCACCGCGTCGACACTCGCCCCGCCGGCCGGGTGAAACCCGGTGCTGGTCTTGATGTAGTCGCAGCCACTCTCCCGCACCGCACGGCAAGCGGCCGCGATCAATTCTTCACCGCGTTCCGCTCCCGACGACAACAGTAGCGCCGACTCCACAATCACTTTGACCACAACATCCCGCCGCGTAGCCCGCGCCGCCCGGACAATCTCCATCAGCTCAGCCCGGGCCGCATCCACATCTGCGCAGATCAGATTCGGCAGATGCGCAACAACGTCGATCTGATCGGCGCCGTCCTTGATCACGCTGGTAGCCTCAATGGCCTTCAACGTTGGCTTGTTCGCTCCATGGGGAAACCCAACGACCGTGCACGTTGCGACACCCGATCGCACCAGCCGCGCTACGCGGCTGACCCACACCGGGGCTATGCAGACGGCTGCGAAGCCGTTGGCGCTTGCTTCGGCCGCGATACGCTCGACCGCCGGCCACGGCGCTTCGGGCGCAAGGATGGTATGTTCGATTCGGGCGGCGAGTTCGGTTGGGGTCATACTGCCCCCTTATCGCGTGTTGGACCCCATTGGCGTTGTGATGTTTTGCCGGCCGCGGCGGATTGTCAGTGGAACCACGGGTTCGGTTGGGCAGGCGGCGGCGAATTCGTCGTAGAACTTGTTGACGAAGGTGCGGGTGGCCCAGGCGGTACCGTCGGCGAGGCCGCAGATGGTGGTGCCAGGCATGATGCCCATGGTTTTTTCGAGCTCCAGAAGCATTTCGATGTCGCGCTCGCGGCCGCCGCCGTCTACTACGCGGTCGAGGATCTTGCGCATCCAGGCGCTGCCTTCGCGGCAGGGGGTGCACTGGCCGCAGGATTCGTGGGCGTAGAAGCGGACGCAGTTGCGCAGGGCCTTGACCATGTCGGTGTGCTCGTTCATGACGATCATGCCGGCGGTGCCTAGGCCGAGACAGCCGCCGCGGAAGCGGACGTCGTCGAAGTCGAGCTTGATGTCGAGCTGATCGGTGCCGAGGACGCCCATGGAAATGCCGCCACAGATGGCGGCTTTGTACTTGCCGCCCTTCATGCCGCCGGCGAGTTCGTTGATGGCGTAGTCGAGGGTGATGCCCAGTTCGTGTTCGTAGACACCGGGCTTGTTGACGTGGCCGGACATGCCGTAGAGCTTTGGGCCGGGGCTGGAGGGGGTGCCCATGGTTTTGAACCAGGCCGGGCCTTTTTCGATGATGGGGGGGACGCAGCAGAGGGTTTCGACGTTGTTGATGACGGTGGGCTTGGCGAATGCGCCGGCGATGGCGGGGAAGGGGGGCTTGTTGCGCGGCCAGCCGCGCTTGCCTTCGAGGGCTTCGAGCAGGCCAGTCTCTTCGCCGCAGATGTAGGCGCCTGCGCCTTTGTGGACATAGCACTCGAGTTTGTAGTTGCTGCCGAGCATTCCCTGCTGGCCGAAGATGCCCTTGTCGTAGGCTTCCTTGATGGCGCGTTCGATGACGTGGAATTGGCGGTGGTACTCGCCGCGGATGAAGATGTAGGCGATGTCGCACTGGGTGGCGAGGCAGGAGATGGCAATGCCTTCGAGCATCAGGTGGGGGTCGTAGTCGATCAGGTAACGGTCTTTGAAGGTGCCGGGCTCGGATTCATCGGCGTTGATGGCCATGTAGTGGGGGCCTTTTTTCTCCTTGGGGATGAAGGCCCATTTCTGACCGGCTGAGAAGCCTGCGCCGCCGCGGCCACGGAGGCCGGATTCGCTGACGGTCTTGATGATTTCGTCGGGCTTCATGTTGAGCGCTTTTTTGAGCGACTCATAGCCGCCGGTGGCGACGTAGTCGTCGTACCAGAAGAGGCGGCGTTTGGAGACGTCGTCGGGGATGCGTTTGAGGAGTACGGGTTCGGTGAAGGCCATCTTGGGTTCTCGGCTTTTAGTTCTTAGTTCCTGGCGTTTAGTTTCTGGTTTTTCCTTCATGACACTAGCAGCACGGGGCGGGTGTTTCAATGTTTGAGGCGTTGCGTGGCAGCGGCGGTTGGGTGCCGCGGTTTTTTGAGGCAATATAACGCGGAAGTAATTGACGCGACTGCGATTGGGAGTTGCGAGGCAGGCACACAGGGAGCGCCACGAAAGGACGGAGCGACGGAGTGACAGAGGGGAAGAGGCCGCGAGCAAATAATGCGGCCGGCAGCGGACGAGACAGCGGTGGTTTTTCCGTCGGTTTTTGGCGCACAGGTGCGCGCAAAAAACGTGTTTGGGCGGCGTGAAAATCGAGGTAGAAGCTGCAAGTGGTTATTTGTGTTATGTTTATGTTTGGAGCGCGACTGAAACGGGGCGAAAAAACCGACCCCAAAGCGACATAGAACCGACCCTAAACCGTACCTCAAACGACCCTGAACCGACATGGAACCGACCGTTTTTGACCCCGTAACGACATAAAACCGACGGAGCGGGTAAGTCGGCGGTTTTGCGGAGAATGACCGAGGCGCTGTGGTCGAGACGGAGGGAAACAAAGCACCTTTCCCCAAGGACCCAGGCCGGGCCGTTTTCGTGTGGATTGATGCCGTACATGTGCGCAAAAATGTGTTTGGGCCGGTTGAAACGGTGGGCAGGGAATTCAAGTGTTGGTGTGGCCTGTGTTTGTGATTGAGGGGAAGTTTTTTTTCGGTCGAAAAACCGACCCTAAAGCGGTATCGAAGGGGGCCTCCAACCTCCCTCGAATCTCCCCAAACCGACGGTAAATCTCCCCGTT
>JBBRHH010000249.1:0-8515 GCA_038222915.1 Tepidisphaerales bacterium | reverse complement strand
GTCATGCAGGGCTGGGCCATCATCGAAAACCAGACCGACAACGACTGGAACAACGTTCAACTCTCCCTCGTCAGCGGCCGTCCCATCAGCTTCATCGAAGAACTCTACCAACCCCTCTACATCCCCCGCCCCAAAGTCTATCCACAGCTCTACGCCAGCCTCTCCCCGCAAACCTATGACGAAGGCATAAACCGCGAAAAAGACGGCAAAGCCATGGAGGCTGGAGACCGTGCTGCAGCAGCACCGGCCCCCGCGCCACCGGGCGCAATGGCCGGCGCAGCTCGCGAACGCAGCGCCCAGTTCGATTCACTCAGGCGCATGGAGGAACAAAAGAAAGCCATCCTCGATCCCGGCCACAGCGTCGCCTCAGTAGCCTCCGCCAACAAGCTCGGCGAGCTCTTCGAATACACCGTCCCCACCGTCTCCCTCCCCCGTCAACGCTCGGCGATGATCCCCATCCTCGCCGACGCCGTCGAAGTCGAAAAACTCTCCATCTACAATGCCTCCGTCCTCGCCAAAAATCCACTGACCGGCGCGCGCGTCAAAAACACCACCGGCAAGCACCTCCTCCAGGGCCCCATTACCGTCTTCGACAACAGCAACTACGCCGGCGACGCCCAGATCGACGACGTCCCGCCCGGCCAGGAACGCATGATTAGCTACGGCATCGACCTCCAGGTCCTGGTCGACAGCACCAAAAACCAGCAGGACTCGGCCATCCGCACCGCCACCATTTCCAAGGGCGTCCTGATCGTCACCTTCAAACACGTCTCCACCCAGGATTACGTCGCCGAAAACAAGAGCGACAAAGACAAAGCCCTCATCGTCGAACACCCCCGCCGCCAGAACTGGAAACTCGTGGCCCCCGAAAAAGCCCTCGAAACCACCGACGCCATGCTCCGCTTCAAGCAGCCAATCCCCAAGGGCGAAAAGAAAACCCTCACCATCAAGGAGGAGATGATCGACAACCAGACCATCGCCATCCTCCCCGGCGATTTCGGCCAGCTCGAAATGTACAGCCGCAACGAAGCAATTCCCAAGTCAGTAAAAGACGCCCTCACCGAGGCCATCAAACGCAAGCACAACCTGGTAGACGCCCAGCGCCAACTGGATGAAGCCAAAAACCAGAAAAACCAGATCCTCGCCGACGAGCAGCGAACGCGTCAGAACATGGAAACCCTGCAAAAAGTAGCCAACCCCCAGAACGACCCCTCTTACATCCGAGAGAAAAAGAAACTGGACGCCGACGAAGACGCCATCGACAAGCTCGATGAGCAGATCAAAACATCGACAACAAAAGTAGAAGCCCAGCGCAAAGAACTCGAGGATTACCTGAACAATCTAAACGTGGAGGAGAAGTAGTAGAAAACTAGAAGGGGTCAGCATGCGCGGCCAGATTCTGGAACCGTGTCGATCGATTATCAAAGAGCAGCTTAACGGTCCCGGTCGGGCCGTTTCGCTGTTTCGCGATGATCACTTCCGCAACGTTGTCCGGCTGAAAATCCGGTTCGCTCATGCGGTAATAGTCCTCGCGATGCAGAAGCATGATGACGTCCGCATCCTGCTCGATCGACCCCGACTCGCGCAGATCCGACATCCGAGGCCGATGCCCATCGCGACCTTCCGATTGCCGGTTGAGCTGCGAAAGGGCAATCACCGGCACATTCAGCTCACGCGCCACTGCCTTGATCCCGCGCGAGATCTCACTGATCTGCTGCTGCCGGCTCTCCGGCCCGGGATTGTCCATGAGCTGCATGTAATCGATCATGATCGCCTTGATATCATGCTGAAGCTTCAACCGCCGCGCCTTGGCCCGCAGCTCCAGCGGCGTCAGCCCCGGCGAGTCGTCCACCCAGATCGGCGCCTTGGCAAGCTGTCCGACAACAGTAGCCAGCTTCGCATACTCATGAGACTGAAGCATTCCCCGGCGAAGCTTGTGCGAGTCAATCTCACCCCGGCTGCACAACAGACGTTGCGCCAACTGCTGCTTGCTCATTTCCAGGGAGAACACCGCAGTGGGAATCATGTTCTCCGCGGAGATTGCCTCAATCACATTCATGGCAAAAGCCGTCTTCCCCATCGAAGGCCGCGCCGCCACGATCACCATCTCGCCGTTCTGCAGCCCATTGAGCATGTCGTCCAGATCGAAGAATCCGGTCGGCAACCCGCGCTGCCCGCGCGATTCAATCTGTTCGAAAACCTCCATCAGCACAGTCTCAAGCGGCACGATGTTGCCGCCGATCTTCTTCTGCGCAATTTCAAAAATCCGCTTCTCCGCCCGATCCACCACCAGCTCCGCCTTCTCATGCGGACCATAAACATCCCGCAGAATTTCATTGCTCGCAGCGATAAGTTGCCGCAACAGCGCCTTCTCCCGAACCGTCTGCGCATAAGACGCCCCGTGCGCCGAGGACGGCACGACGTTCAGAATCTGCGCGAGGTACGGCACGCCCCCGATCTCCTCAAGCAACTGCCGCTTCGCCAACTCGTCCTGCAGGATCACCGCATCAATCGGCCTGTTCTGCTCATACAGCTTCACCAGCACGTCATAAATAATCTGATGGTCCGCCTGAAAGAATGCGTCACGATCGACGATCTGAACGATCTGCCCGATCATCTCCTTGTCCAGCATCATCGAAGCAATCAGCGACATCTCGGCCGTGATGTCGTGCGGTGGCAGCTTGTCGAATTGTCCGGAAATGGACTCCACCAACTGATTCATCGCAACATCCTTATAAACAAAATGCTAACCGCGAATCGGCGATTGTGGCAACTTAGATACGCCCAGGGCAATGGTAACGCCCGGGAATCCACACCGCATTCCAAACTTGATAGGGTGACAACCTCTCAACCAATTGTCCACATCCCCCCAACCCGTTACGCTTGGTCGCCGATAAACCAGTGTGTGGTCGCAATGTCTTTGAAGCACGCCCTCAAAGGGGCTATTAAATCTCTATTCGCAGGGGAGTTGCGCATAGGTCGCGGTGGCGGACACCCGTTTGATCCCCTCGAATCCAACGGCATCGTAGCCACCTGCGCCCGCACCTTCCCGGCCGATCGCGCCTTCCTCGCCGAATGGGACGCACTCGCCGACTCCAGCAAGTCGGCCACCCCATTCGCCTGCAGCACCTGGCAGCGTGGCGTCGCCGCGCAGTTCGTAGCATCCGACAAGTTTCGACTCATCACCGTCCGCCGCGAAACACGTCTGCTCGCGGTTCTGCCCCTTCAAATTGCCGCCGGGGGATATTTGGAAACCCCGGGCACCGGCGTAAGCGACTACATCGATCCCCTCGTGATCGAGGATGCCGCACTCGCCCAGGAAGCCTGGCGCGCCATCCTTTCGCTCCTGGCAAAACTTTGGGACCACAGCGTCAGCGGCCTCGTACTGCAGAACGTATCCGCGCCGTCAGCGACGCGCACTCTCCTGCCCCGCCTCGTCGAACAGGCCGGCTTCACGTTCGAGGAGACGAGCAACGAGCCAAGCGTCCAGATCACGCTGCCCAAAACCTTCGAAGAATACTGGGAAACGCTGGACGGCCACGAGCGGCGCGAATCACGCAGGCGTCTGCGCAAGGCCGAAACCCAGGGCAACGCGAGGCTGGTCAGCGCCGCCGATCAGGCGGATTTGTCGGCGTGGGTCGTCAAGGGTCTGGATTTCCTCGAAGCCCACGGCGGCGACAAGGCCGAAGATGTCCGCAAATATCTGCGTCCCTTCATGATGCGGGTCGGCGCAGATATGATCCGCGAAGGCCGCATGTCCCTGCGCTTCCTGATGGTCAACGATACACCTGCCGCATGCGTCTTTTCGTTTCGATCGCCGGCCGGCCCAATGATCTACAACGTCGGCTTCGACCCGGCCCAAAAACAGTGGAGCCCCGGAACCGTCAGCTCCGCCATCGCCATTCGCGAAGCAATCGAAGGCGGCTTTCCAACCTTCGACTTCCTGCGCGGAACCGAGGATTACAAATACCGGCTGGGGGCAAAGGATGTGCCCCTATACCGCCTCATCCTGAAGCGCCGCTAGACCGCTTTGGTTTCAGATCGTAGCTTGTGACCCTCTTTCTCCATGGCTATAGTTCACGGTTGGCCTGAGGAGACTGATGGAGCCACTTGTAGTCGAGAACGTTACGAAAATCTTTCGGCAGGGGGATCGAGCCGTGACGGCGCTGCGCGGCGTTAGCTTTTCAGTCCCCCAAGGCCAGTTCCTCGCCATCATGGGCGCCAGCGGATCGGGCAAGAGCACGCTCCTTCACCTGCTGGCCGGCCTCGCCGGCGTAGACGGCGGGCGGATCCTGATTCGCGGCGAAGACATCGGGGCTATGAACGATCGCACCCTCACGCTCTTCCGCCGCCGCCACATCGGGCTCGTCTTCCAATCCTTTAACCTGATCCCGACTCTCTCGGCCGCCGAGAACATGGCTCTACCGCTGACGCTGGAAGGCAAGAGCCTCCGCGAAGTCGCCCCGCGCGTGGACGAACTGCTGGACACGCTGGGCCTCTCGCACCGCCGAGAGCATCGGCCCGACGTCATGAGCGGCGGCGAACAGCAACGAGTCGCCATCGGGCGAGCGCTCATCACCGACCCGGCCGTCATTCTCGCCGATGAACCCACGGGCAATCTCGATTCGAACAACAGCCGCGCGGTCTGTGAACTGTTGCGCGATCTATCGGTGATCCACAACAAGACCATCGTCATGGTAACCCACGAGCCGTCGGTGGCGACCTATGCCCAGGATGTGCTCGTCATGCGTGACGGCAATATCATCGAAAGATTCGCCACGCAGGCGACCAACGGTGGGGAGGGTCTGGCGATTCGTTATCAGGAATCGCTTCGCGGTGCCGGGGTAGGGGGAGACTAACACCACATGGCCGTCGGACGACTCGCCTTAGCCAATTTCATCTCACATCGCGTGCGCGTTGGGCTCACGGTAGCGGCGATTGCCGTCTCCGTCAGTCTCGTCGTCGCCGTCACCAGCGGCTACGCATCGGTGAAAGAGGTCATTCGTCAGTACCTGATGCAATATATGGGGACGACGGATGTAACCATCACGCGCAAAAGCGAGTATCGCGGAGATATCCCGGAAACGGTTCTGCTGCAGATCGGGAAAGATACCAGAGTCAACCGGGTTGCCGGGCGGCTTGAGGCCGACACAAAGGTTCTGGATCCACAGGGCAAGCCGCTGCCCCACCGCGAGGTGAATGTGGTGGGGGTGCTGCTGCCGGTCGATACCGCCGTGACAGCGCAGCCAATGGAGCCCGGATCGGGCGGGGGATGGTTTAGTGGAGAGCGGGGCAACGTAACGGTCATCGATCAGGAGGCCGCAAAGCTCTTGGCGAAGGGCGATACGGCCGACGAGAAGAGACCCCCGCTTCGCGTGGGGGACACGATTATCCTGCCATTGCCGCCGCGCATGCCCACAACGACCGCGTCAACTGCGCCGGCCACGCCCAACCCAGTGGCAACAACGCTGCCAGCAACAACCGCGCCGGCGGGAATTCAACTCAAACTGACAATCGTCGGCATAGTTCACAAGCCGGCGATCCTCGCGCAAAACTCGCAAACGATCTATGTTCCACTCCGAACGCTCCAGGAGTTTTATGGCACGCCCGAGCGGGTCAACAGCATCCTCATCGATCTGAATCAGGGCGTCGATCCCCGGGCATTTGCAAAATCGCTGGAAGGACAGTTGGCGACCGCCTATCCGTTTCTGAAATATACGACCGCCCGCGACAGCAAAGAGAAACTCGAACAGATGCTGCAGGGTGCCGATTTTCTGAGTTATATGGGTGGGGCTATTTCGATGTTGGCCGCGACGTTCATCGTGTTTTCCACGCTGAGCATGGGTGTTTCAGAGCGATCCAGAATCCTGGCAATGTTGCGATCAATCGGCGCGTTCCGCAGGCAGATTGCAATGCTGGTAATCTTCGAGGCACTTTTGCTGGCGAGTGCCGGCGTTGCTGTCGGGCTGGTCCTGGGTTGGATCTGGATCCGGCTACTGGTGTGGAAGTTCAACGACATGTTCGCATCGGGTGCAATCTTCAGCTTCGGGGGGATCATTTTCGCCGTTGTGGGGACAATGATTGCGGCGCTTGGAGCAAGTCTGTTGCCCGCGTGGAGCGCGACGCGGGTCAGTCCGCTGGAAGGGATGACGCCGCTCGCAAAACCAACCTCCAGACGAATGCCGGTGATTGCGCTTCTGATTGGGTTATTGCTGATTTCAATCGATCCATTTCTGACGTTATTCCCCGGCTTGCCAAAGGCGCTTCGCTTTTATGCACATTTCGCAGTTGGGCTTCCGTCGCTCATGCTGGGATTCTTCCTGACGGCGCCCGCGTGCGTATGGATTGTGGAAAAAATATTTGCGTGGTTGCTGGCGCAGGTGTTTCGCGTGAATTATACGCTGCTGCGGCAGCAGTTGACGGGGAGCATCTGGCGCGCTGCGGGTACGGCCGCCGCCCTTATGGTTGGCCTCTCTACACTTGTCGTGCTCGAAACCAACGGCAACACAATGCTCAGCGGTTGGGTCTTGCCCGACAAGTTTCCTGACATGTTCATCATGTCTCCATTCGGCATTGATGATGCGCAGGTCGAGATGCTCAAGCAGGTTTCCGGCGTCAATTCGAATGACGTATTGCCGATATACGTCGTGGTGCCGGGGGTGGGCAGCAACTTTCTTGCCGTAGCCAAGGGGTTGGGAGCGAACAGCACGATGTTCTTTGGTGTTGATCCGGAGAAGGCGCTGCGGATGATGCAGCTCGATTTTCGACGCAACGACGGGCAAATTCCTACGGCCGATGAGCAGAAGCGGATGAATGCGTTCGCGGTTTATAAGTTGAACCTGCATGTCGTGACGTTGAAGGATGGCACGCAACTTCGCGGCAATCTGCAGCGGGCCGGCGATACGATTGTTGTTCGGTGGCAAGGCGGCGAGGAGCAGTCCGTGCCCGCTGCCGCGGGTGTCATGCAGGCAGAAGGCGTCACTCTTGCAAACGGAACCTCGATTCGCGGCGATGTGCGGCAGCAGCAGGGTGACCGCTATCTGATCAAATCAGAACCCGGAGAATCGGTCCCGCTTTCTCCAGCGGAAATCCAATCCAACGTGCCAGGCCGTTATCTCATTGTGACTGACGAGTTCCGGCAGATGAAGGGTGTTAAGGTCGGCGACAAGTTTCCGCTGACAGTCTCGGCTGTGGCCGGTGACGTGGACTACACGATCGCCGGGATCGTCTGGTCGCCGGGCATTGACGTGATGGTGAGCATGCACGACATGGGCCGGCAGTTCGAAGATCGGTCGGTGTCGAGCGTATTTGGCAGCAGAGATGATGCGGTGCGTGACTTTGGTGTGCGCGGTGCGCTCTTCGCGGCCGTGAATCTGAACCCCTCCGCAGGACCCCGGAAGGATGTCGAGCAAAGCATTAAAGATCGCGTAGGGGCGTGGGGCTTGACCGCCTATGACGTGCGACATGTGAAGGCGAGGATCCAACAGGGATTTCATCGCCTGCTGCACTTGGTAAGCAGTGTGGCGCTGGCGGCGATTATCGTGGCGTCGCTCGGGGTCACCAACACGATCATGGCAAGTGTCCGCACGCGCCACTGGCAGCTTGGAATTCTGCGCAGCATTGGCGTAACCCGCGGCCAGGTGCTGCGTCTGATATTGGCAGAGGGTATTCTTCTTGGCCTTGTTGGGTGCGTACTGGGATTGACGGCGGGCCTTTTGATGAGTGTGGACGCAAATGGCCTGAGCAGGTCCAACATCGGTTACGGTCCGTCACTGGCGGTGCCTTGGCCGATCGTTTTCACGGGACTCGGAATCATTGTCGTAGTAGCATTCGTTGCCAGCCTCTGGCCGGCGGCAGCGGCAGCTCGCACCGAGCCACTCGCGTTGTTGCAGTCGGGACGATCCGCCACTTAATTCCGTTATAATCAGCCCATCGTGGAATTATCACTGAAAAACAAAGTCATCGTCATCGTTGGCGGAACGACCGGCCTTGGTCTTTCCGCTGCCCGGGCGTGCGTAACGGCGGGTGCAAAAGTCGTTGTTGTGGGGCGGGACCCTGCCAGCGGTGAAATGGCAGAAACATCCTTGGGCGCGTCTGCCTTCGCGCTCGCCAGAGACGCCATCGATCCGGCCACGGCGCCGCTGGCCATTGCCAAAGCAATTGACGTTTTTGGCGGATTTCACGGCCTTTATCATGTGGCCGGCGGAAGTGGGCGTTCCGCAGGCGACGGACCGCTCCATGAGATCACCGATGAAGGCTGGGAGTACACGATCGACATGAACCTCACCTCGTTGTTCAACTCCAGTCGCGCGGCCGTTCGACAATTCATGGCTCAAAACACCGGCGGCAGCATCTTGAACATGGGATCCGTTCTGGCAAACAATCCTGCGCCACGCTTCTTTGCGACACACGCCTATGCCGCTTGCAAATCGGCAATCATCGGATTCAGTAAATCGTGTGCGGCCTATTACGCGCCGCGCGGTATTCGCGTAAACGTTTTGGCACCGGCCCTGGT
>JBBRHH010000248.1:0-8530 GCA_038222915.1 Tepidisphaerales bacterium | reverse complement strand
CGCTTCCCTTTCCAGAATCCATGGTGATCGCTCAACTCTTCGAGCCGCCGCTGGCCGCGCTGCGTCAGGTCGATGTTCCGCACCGTCCAGTCGATCTTGAAATCCCGGTCCGCTTCAAGCTCTCGGGCCAGCTTGTCGGCCTCGCGATACAGCGGCGCATTCGCCTCCGCGTCCGGCGAGTTCGAAATAATCAGCGGCGTCACCGCTTCATCAATCAGCACGCTGTCCGCCTCATCCACGATGCATCGAAACAGCCCCGGCACCAGCAATCTTCCCCGCGTCTGCCCCGCCAGCATCATCACATTGGTCTGCGAGCTCGTCCGGAGCGTCCCCAAGGCGATCTGGTCGCGTAAAAAGTCCGCCACCAGTTCCTTCTGCGTGCAATAAACGACGTCGCGCCGATAATGGTCGATCCGCTCTTCCTGCGAAGTCTCGTGCGTGACGAACCCCACCTTCAGCCCCATCATCTTGTAGATCGGCCCCATCTCCTCCGCGTCACGCTCCACGAGATAGTCGTTCACCGTGATGATGTGCACCGGCTTCCCCGCCAATCCCCAGATCGATGCCGCCAGGCTCGCCGTCAGCGTCTTCCCCTCGCCCGTCGCCATCTCTGCGATGAGTCCCTCGCACATTGCCAGGGCCCCCATGATCTGCACCGGAAACGGCCGCATCCCTGACGCCCGAAGCGCCCCCTCGCGCGCCAGAGCCATCGCATGATCCAGCGCCGGTCCTTTCAGCTTGTTCGTCCGCGCCAGGTCGCGCGACAGCGCTACCTCTTCGCGAAATCGCGTCGCCCCCATCACGTGAATCTCCGGCTCCAGTTTCTCGATCCGAGCCGCCTGCGTCTTCAGCCGCGCCAGCACCCGCCGCTTGTTCTTGACCCAACCCACCACCCCGTTCGCCATCGCATCCAACCCGCGCAAATCGGGCGCTTTGACGCGGCGGGCATCAAATATCGACCACAATTCCTGGTTAATGGTTTGCGACATGGCGTAAAGCTTCGAGTCTCCAGTTTCTAGTTTCCAGTCTCAAGACTAGATCCACTTGCCGTGGCTATGCTCCTGGATCAACTGCCCGATGCGCCGGCCCCACTGCCAGGCCAGCGGCCGATTGCTCAGTGTAAACCGCACCCACGCCCGCTGCCCGGGCACATAAATCAGATCCGGATTGTCCACATCTACAAACAGCTCGAATTGCGGCTGCAGCAGTCGCTTCCCTTCCTTGTCCGACGGATCTGCGGCAATGTCACCGCCACCGGCGTATGTGAGTGAAGCGGGCGCTTCATCGCGCGCTGTTGGCAACCGGTCAACCACCCGGCCCACGATATTTCGATCGCGCATGCTTGATAATCGTACGTCAGCGATTCGGCCTGGCTCCTTGATCGGCAAGGCCTCATCATCCTTCGGCACGATCGCCCGCACCGTCAGTTTGCTCACATCCATGATCGTCAACAGTTCCTCACCCATCTGCAGGTGCTTATCCTGAAGGTTGTGCAACTCGGATGATACAAGCTGCCCGTCAATCGGGGCTCGAATCGTCAGCGCATCAAACTTTCGATTCTCCAGCTTCAACTCATAATCCACGGCCACAATCTGCGCCTCAACCGCCTTCACTTGAATTTCTTCAGTCGCCTTGGCCTTCTCCAGATTGATCTCGAGTACCTCGCGGCGTGCCGCCAACCCATTGATCCGAGCCTTCAGCTCCGGATCCTTACAGACCAGAATCACATCACCCTGCTTGACCAGGTCGCCATGCTTCTTCTCGATGCTGACGACCTGCCCGGGCACTTCCGCGTGCATCACGACCTTCGTTATCGGCTCCAGCACGCCAGCCGCCTCATAATGCTGTGGCATCTTCACATACCCGATCAGTATGATCGCCGCCGCAACCGCCGCGCTCGTCCAGCCGATCGCGATCGGCCGCTTGCGATGCAATTCCGGATCGAGCAACAGGTAATTGCTCACTTTGAAAATCGGCACGACCAGCCAAGTCACGATGCCGCCCAGCGCCATCAACACGCCCAGCACCGGGACGCGGTCGCTCACCACCATGATGATCATGATGCCGACAAACACCCGGTAAATTCCGCTCGCAATCGCATAGATGAACAGCCACACACGCTGTCCCACCGGCGGCAGCGGCTGCTGGCTCTTCACGCCAAACAGGTGCCGCTTGATCAAACCCATCGCATATTCCTGCGCCTTTTGGCGCAGGTTCGGAATCTCCAGGTAGTCCGACAGAATGTAATAGCCGTCGTAGCGTAGCAACGGGTTGGCGTTAAATCCCACCGTCGACACGCTGGCAATCAGCATCGTGTTGTACGCCAGATCGTGAATGGTACCGGGCGCGGTCTTCGCCCAGATAAACGCCATAATTGCGGCCACAAACAATTCTATGATCATCCCGCCCGCGCCGACGAACATCTTCGCCCACTTGCTCGGGAACGACCACGCACTCGACGCGTCCACGTAAGGCGTCGGAATAAACACCAGGAACATCACGCCCAGCTCGTGCACCTCGCCGCCAAACCGTCTACACGAAAATGCGTGACCCAGCTCATGAATCAGCTTGATCAGGACAAACGTCGCCCACAAGAACGGCCAGTTGTTGGGGTTGGTCGCCTTCGAAGCCGCCGTCTTCAATTGCGGCCACTTCGGCACCAGCATAAAGACGGCCGACATCACCACCGCAATCCACAGCAGAGATCCCACCCAACTCAAGAACGGCTTGACCACCGGCATCCAGCGGCACAAAAACCGGTCCGGGTCCCACAGCGGAATCCGCGGGAACATCACGTTCATCAGCCGCCCCTGCCACTGCTGCTTCACCATCCGCTTGTGCCGTCGGAGCAGCACCTGCGCATCGGGCGTGATGTTTGTCTCCAGCAGGTTCGCCGCGTGAAGCTGCGTCAGAATCTGAATCACTTCATTCTGTGTCGGCGCTTCATCCGCAAGCTGCCCGCCCACCAGGTCCCACGCCTCGGCCACCGACCGCGATCCATCCAGCAATCCCACAAACCGATACGCCGCCGCCGACAGACGGTGAAATTGATTTCCCGCCGGATCGCGCACCACGTACCACCGGTCGCCGCGATAATGCTGCCGCGAGATCTGCGCACTACCGCGCAGCCGCGCCCGCAAGTCCGCAACCCGATACCACGACTCAGAAAATGTAGGACGTAATTGCTGCATGAATAATTCGGTAGGGTCCGGCTCGCCGGACAAAATTGTGCGTGACTGGTCCTACGCTCGACTTAGATCCAAAGTTTCAGCCGCACGAAATCCACCAGGCGATGCGTCCAGATCCACGCCAGCCGGCGTTTCTCCACGTTCACCCGCGCCTCGCCCGCCATCCCGGGATGCATCCATGCCGCCGGATCGATCACTGTCGCATACACCTTGAAGGAATTCTCGCCCTCTTTCGGATCGCCCACTGGCACGATGCGGGTAATCCGGAACTTGAAGTCATCGCCAGGAAAACTGCTCGTCGCGAGCTTCCCGTCCTCCGTGATGAAAACGTCATCCACGGCGAGTGCGGGCCGGGTCGTCGCCTTCCCAGCCAACGCAGCAGGTTGCGTCGTCGCTCCCGAAGCCAGATCGATCCCGCTCGGCTGTGTCGCGGCGGTCCGCGCCGCCCGCAGATCGTAAAGCTTGCGAATTTCCTGAATGTCGCGCTCCGACACCGCAAGCTCCGCCTCAATCTTGATAATCTTGTTTTCCGCCGCCTCGGCCACCTCAAATAGCGGCTCGCCCTGCTTCTTGGTCACATGCAGTTGATCGATCAGGTCGCCCTTCAGCACAACGCCATCGAACGGTGCACGAATGATCGCCTTGCTGATCTCTTCGTCATACAGATCAACCTGCGCCTGCGCCTCTTCACGCTCGGCCTCGGCAATCTTCCGTTCCGCCTGCTTGGTCCCATCACTCAAATAGCCCTTCGCAACCGTGTCCTTCACAACCACAGTCGCCTGGGCCTGCGCCAATTTCGACCGCATCTCCGTCGTATCAAACGCCGCGAGAATATCCCCTTTATGCACAAACTGTCCCGGCCGCGGCATTTCCTTGCTGCTCACCCATTCCTTGCCGTTCGCATCCGTCACGCTCTCGGCCAACTGCCCGTCAAACGGCGCGCACATCTGTTGCTTCAGCGAAGCCTGCAACTGAAACGGCGCGCTCACGTGATACATCGGCTTGAAGAAAGTCACGAACGCGATCGCCGCGATCACCAGCATCACCACCAGCTTCGCCACCATATGCTTCGGACCCAGCAGCAACTTGGTGCCGTGTGTCACGCTGTGGCCCATCTTCACGAAGATCAATCGATCGTTCTCATGCCGATCAAACAGCGTCGGCGCAAGTAGCTCCGATGCCACGCCCAGCGCCGCTTGCGTATGTTCATCCGGCTTGTTCTGCGGCAAAAACTCCAGCGTCAGCACGCCTTTGATTTCATCCCGCCGCCGCAACGGCAGCGACATCACCACCACGCCCGCCTGTTGCTGCGAAAATGCCTTCGCCTGCCGCGTCACGTTCGGCGAGCACTCCCCGGCCGGGTCATAGCGCACCGGCTCTTCCTGATCGAGGCATTCCTCCATCACCTTCTGGAGCTGCACGATCAGGTCCTGCTTCTTATCGAATTTCTCGGTGTGCGACAGCGCCCGCACTTTCACCGTCTGCCGCTTCACCCACCCGATGGCCACCCGCGAAGCGGCCGTGCGATTCGCCAGCTCGTTGCACAGATTCATCGCCGCCGACTCAAATCCCTCGGCCGTCGCCACCGACGACGCATACTGCAACACGTGCTGATGCCGCTGGGCGATTTCCCGCGACTGATCGCTCGCCCGGCGCAATGTGTACAGATCAAAATACCCCGCCACCAACTGCATGCTCCCCAGCCGTTGCCGCGCCCGCTCCAGATCGCGGCAGCGCGTGATCACTGCCGAAGCCGCGACCAACTGCCCCTCATTGCGAAGCAGCGTCACCAGGCAAAACTGCGGCTCGCCGCCATCCGGCGACCCCACTTCGATCGCCCCGTCCTTGTTCTGCACAATGCACGGCTGAATCAAATTCTGGAAAGCTTTCACCGCCGCGGCGCGCGTCTGTTCATCCGATTCGTCAGGCCGAATATGTGTGATCAGCCGCAGCCCCATCCGCTCATCGTCAGGCCGGTCGATTAAGAAACCCGCGGCCTCCGTCCCCGCCACCACCACCGCCTGCGTCGTCAATAGATCATTCACAAATGCCGGTAGGTTCGCTGACGCATCCAGCAGACGCTGCACCATCTTGGAGCGTGATGGCACCCCGGCAGCGCTCTCCTGACTTGATGATGTCTGAGACGATTGTTCGACGATTCCGTTTGCCACGACTTATCCCGTCCCGCGGGCCATCAGCAAGACCCGACGTTTCTATTCAATCCTTCATACCCCATTTCCAAAACACCGGAAAAGAGGGCACAACACAGTCTACCGCGCGGCCGCCGCTGCCGCCTTGTCCGCATCGACAATCTTCACAAAAATCGGCAGTCCCGAATCCATACCGTTCGGGTTGGTCATCTCAAATTTCACCAGCTGCGTATCGCTTCCCGGATTGGCAATCGGCGCCCGATACCAGAACTTCGCTTCCTGCGTCCCCTTCTCGCCCGGGTATCGAACCAGCACGATCTGCCCCATTTTCAACTTCTGTGCTTTCTTGATCGACATGTTGACCTGTATCCACAAGATATCGTTTTTCACAAGTGTGAGGCACGGCTTGGTCGGATCTGGCACGGCGACTTCACCCTCGTGAAACTCCACCCGTTCCACCACGCCATCGATCGTGCTCAGCAGTTTCAACTGATCCAGTTTCTTCGACTGCCGCTCATAGGCCTGTTTCGCCTGGGCTTGGTCCTGCTTGGCCTTCTCAATCTGCAACTTCGCCGTTTCTGCCTCCAGCCGCGCCTCTTCTACTTCCTGATCCGAAACCGCCCCCTTCGCATGACCATCCTGCTTCCGCTGGAAGATGACCTTCTTGGTCGCTTCATTCAGAACCGCCGCCCGAACCGCCAGATCCGAGTCCGCCTCAATTTTAAGCCGTTCCAGTTCCGCCTCTTCTCCGCCCGGGTCCTGTTGCATCAACAACTGCCCCTTCTTCACATGATCGCCCGGCTTCACAAGCACATTGTTAATAACGCCCGAGTTCGCGAACGACACCTTTTCCAAATGCGAAGACGGCTCCGTCGACCCCAATTCCTCATCGGATGCCTTGTCGGCCTGAATCGCCCCTCCCAGCAAAAGAAGCGGCGCAACCAAAAACGTCCGGCGGACCAGCGATGCAAATGACATGGATATCTTCCTTTTTGATCAATCTAACGCCGAACCTAAGGCAATTGTTCGCAGAACCACGCGCCGCCGCAAACTTTGCACGCAAATTTCGGAGTTCCCCGATTTATCAGGTTACTCCAGCATCCAAGAGCGCGTCAAGCGCTCTTGCCACCCGTAAAAAATCGGTCAGCCCCGCGCAACTCATGAATATACGCCACAACGAGTTGCACTCCGAAACTCCTCCGTCAAAGACTATGCTATTACCCCGATTGTTATAGGGAGGTGAGAATCGACTCCAACGTTTGAGCTTCCAAAGGCCCGCTCCACTACCACTGAACACCCCCCTTCGGCGTCTGCTCAACGCCAGAAGAAATATTTAATAACTTCTACGTTTCCGAAAAATACTATGTGGAAGCACGATTTCACCCGAGTGGAGTGCACCAGTTCGCCGAAAATACGGTGGGTGTATGACAATAAACTGACGGGACGGAAACATGGATAGCCGAGAATCCTTTCCTCAGCCGGCAACAGGGTGCATTGAAATGTCCAGATCGTCCCGACTTAGCGTCTTGCAGATGGCGACCATTAGATACATGGCCGTCCTCGTCGTCCTCATCGCCGCCTGCGTCCTCGCCGGCTGGATCACCGGCAATCAAAATATGACCGGCCTCTTCCCCGGCACTTCCTCGATGCATCCTGCGACCGCGATCGTCCTCATTATTGCCGCTGCGGCGCTTTGGCTTTGCGGTGGACCTTCCACACGCCTCAAAACTCGCCTTGGCGTCGCCTTCTCGACCACAGTGCTTGTCGTGGGACTGATCAGGACATGCCTCTTTTCGATAGCGCTGCCACACCAGCTTCAAATGGCAATTGCATCCGGTGCCAATTTCATGTTCGTCGGTACCGCACTGCTCTGCCTCCACCTTCGACTGGGTCAATTGCGGCTGCTCGCCTATATCCTCACCCTTATTCCCGCGCTTTCCGCCGTCCTCAACATCAGCGCCTGCCTGTTCATCAGAGTCGGTCCCGTCGACGCGCGCATCACCCACCTTCCCATGGCCGCCTTCACCGCCGGCGCATTCCTTCTCCTGGCCATCGGCATCGCGCTCGACCTCTCCACCGCCCCTTGGGAGCAGATCAGTCGAAAGTCGCGCTCATCCCCCGATCCCCTCCCGCGCCCCTCCCTGGTCAACAAAGTGCTGATCGGTTTCGGCGTCGCTGTGTTCACCCTTGGAAGCGTCGGCATCCTGTCGTATCAGAGCATCGCCCGATTCATCGCCGATTCACACTGGTCCAATCACACCTACCAGGTCCTCGCCGCCATCGATCTCCTGTATGCCCAGCTCAAGGACGCCGAAAGCGCTGAACGCGGATTCATCATCACCGGCGATCCAAAGTTCCTCACCACCCGAGAGGCCGCCATCTTCGCGGCCGATTCTGCAATCGAACAACTCGACGACCTGACCGACGACAATCCAAGCCAGCAACAGCGCATCGACCGTCTCAACCCCCTGATCCAGCAGAAGCGCAAGGTCGTCGAATCGCTCATACAACTCCGCCAGAACCAGGGGTTCGACGCCGCCCGCAACTCTCTCGCCGATGGCCCGGCCGTCCGACTGACGGAAGGCATCCGGCAAACGCTCGCTGAAATGACCACGGTCGAAAATGAATTGCTCAGCAAGCGGATGAGCGACACGCAAGTCAACGCCACCCGCGGGCGAATTCTCATCGTTGCCGCCGCCGCCATCGCCCTGACCGTCGTCCTTGGCGCCGGCTGGATGTTAAACCGCGATATCGGCGGCCG
The DNA here is from genome assembly GCA_038222915.1 of Tepidisphaerales bacterium. Classification (GTDB taxonomy): domain Bacteria; phylum Planctomycetota; class Phycisphaerae; order Tepidisphaerales; family Tepidisphaeraceae; genus JBBRHH01. Next base: position 431 of record JBBRHH010000248.1, on the reverse strand, counting down.
CGAACGCGCTGAAGAGGCCCTCCGCTCCAGTGAAATTATGTTCCGCGGCCTCCTCCAATCCGCCCCCGACGCTATGGTCATCGCAAACGAGGCAGGCCGCATCGAACTCATCAACACCCAGACCGAGCAGCTCTTCGGCTACACCGCTGAACAGTTGATCGGCCAGCAGGTCCAGACCATCATCCCCAACCGTTTCGGCGGCAAGGACCTCGTCGGCATTCGCAAGGACAAGTCGGAATTTCCCGTCGAAATCTCCTTCAGCCCCATGAAGACCACCGAAGGCATTCGCATCTCCAGCGCCATTCGCGATGTCACCCGCCGCCGACAGGAAGAAGAAGCGCTCGCAAAACTCAACCTCGCGCTACGCGGGAGTAACAGCCAGCTCCAGGCCGCCAATAAGGAACTTGAATCCTTCAGCTATTCAGTCTCCC
>JBBRHH010000247.1:0-8545 GCA_038222915.1 Tepidisphaerales bacterium | reverse complement strand
AACCGGCGACGACCTTTACAGCATCCTCGAAAGTCACAAGCCCGGCGATACGATCACGCTGACCATCTACCGCGACGGCAAAACAATGGACGTCTCGGTTCCCGTGGTCGAGTGAGCGCATCACGTCGTCGAAGTCGCGACCGCCGCTTCGTATAGCCGTAAAAAGTCCTCCGGCGGGATTTCCTCCGGCCGGCACTTCGGATCCAGTCCCGTTCGCGCCATCAGTTCATCCGCCGGCTGATCCGCCTGCAAGAGCGCCTTGCGCAGCGTCTTCCGCCGCGCCGCAAACAGTTTCTGCGTAAAAGTGTTAAACGCCCGCGCTTTTGCCCCCAGGCGATCCTGAAGCGTCAGCCGCACCAGTGCCGATTCAATCGTCGGCGCAGGCCAGAACGCCTGCGGCGGCAGTGTCCGAAGCACCTCCACGCGCGACAACAGTTGAACCATCACTGAAAGCAACCCATACGCATCCGAGCCCGCCGGCGCGCGCAGTCGATCGGCCACTTCCTTCTGAACTGTAAAGGCAAGCAGGTCGACGCCCGTTCCAAGCAGTTCAATGATCAGCGGAGAAGCAATGTTGTACGGCAGGTTCGCCACCAGTTTCACCGACTGCTGCGACGGGCGGCCAGCAATGCCGCCGGCCAGTTCCACATTCAACGCGTGCTTCCCCGCCAGGGCGTCGCCCTCAATCAGTCGGAAGCCCGCTCGATCAGCAAAGCGTTCTCGCAGGGCCGCGGCAAGATCGCGATCGATTTCAACGGCAATCACGTTCGGAGTGCGCAACAGGATTTCGTCAGTCAGCGTGCCCGTGCCGGGGCCGACTTCAATCACCAGATTGTTGGACTGGATTTCCCCCGCGTCGGCGACCAGACGAACCAGGTTCTGGTCGATCATGAAATTCTGGCCGAATCGGTGCCGGGGCGCACTGTTGGCGGCGGCAAGGATGGCCTGAATCTCATGCTTGGATTGAGCCATCAGTCATCAGGATGGGATTACTTCTGGCGGAAGACGATGCGCCCCTTGGTCAGATCGTACGGAGAAAGCTGCACCTTCACACGGTCTCCCGGCAGGATTCGGATGAAGTGCTTGCGCATCTTCCCGGACACGATGCCAAGGATCTCGTGGTTGGAATTGTCCAGCTTTAGCTTGAACATGGCGTTGGGCAACGCCGTGGTTACCGTCGCTTCTACTTCAATGGGCTCAGATTTGGCCACAAAAACATCTCCAGAAAACGCGGCAACCGATAGACAGCCGCCCCAATCAAACAAGACTACAGAAGCGAATCATACGCGGGCATCAATGTAAGGACAAGGCAACCGGCACCGCGTAGGCCTCATAAACAGAGAAACCCGCGAGGGTCGCGGGTTCCTCCAGGAGGTCGAAATATTCGTAAGCGATGCGGGTTAGCGTTGTGCAGTCATCGTGGGAGACTCCGGCAGTCGCAGAACCATGTCCAGCTTCAGCCGGCCTTTGTCCGACCCAATTACGTCGCGATTGAGCTCATAGATCTGCTCAACATGATCGGCCCGGCCATAGAGCTTGCACGAAATGGCATACAGGCTGTCGCCGGACTTGACGCGATATTCATGTGCCGGATCGGTCGGGACGGCAGCGCCATCCTCACGTGGCGAGCGGATCACGGTCGTGGTCAAAGCCGCCGGCGCTGCGCCGGTAGGGGCCTCAGGCAGCACGATCGTGATGCCCGGACGAAGCCGATTCGGATTGATATTTGGATTGGCCCGCTGAATCAGGGTGTGATACGAAGCCCGGCCATACGCGGCGCGGGCAATCGACGAGTAACTCTCGCCCGGTTGAATCACATGCGTCCGCTGAGGTCCTGACGTTCCAGCGTCGGTGGACACTTTTGGCGTGACGACAGCTTTGCTGCCGCCTGTGCCGTTGTCAGCGCCGCGATCCGCGCCGCTGCCCTTTAGCAGCGGTGGCGTCACATTGCCGGCGTCAGGTAACTTCGTGTCCTCTGACTTATGGGCAGACGGATTTTCGATTTTGACCTGCCCGGCCAGCAGATTCCGCCAGTTAGCGTCGCCGGGTGGCGTCACCGTTACCGGAGGAACAGGCTTGATGTCTGTTAATGGTGGTGGCGCAGGCTTGACGGGAGGAATAGGGACAACGACATCCTGCTTGGTGCCACTGTCCTGTGGATCAACCATCGCCGGATCACCCGAGTCGGCGATATCCGCTCCACCTCTGCTGTTCTTGTGACTCGCCACCACCAGATAAACGATGATGACCGCAAAAAGAACGGAACCTACCGATAAACCCAGTTTGACGTCCTTGCGCATGAGGGACTCCTTTCCCGCTAGCTGCACCCACTTCACCGCCTGGCGTTCTTAGTCGAGAAACTTGATTCACAAACCCGTTCCAACGGATCTGTTAGCAATGCACTTAAAGCACGCTTCAAGCACCGATGCGTTGCACACGCGCGACAGACGTTTTTCGCTCTGCCTCCGCCGTTTTCTTGTTGCTGCCCAGCAGCAAAAGAGGTGCGGCGATGGCAATAGACGAATAAGTACCAACAAGTATGCCCACCAGCAAGACAAAAGTAAAGCCGTGTATTCCCGGACCTCCGAAGACATACATCACAAATACCGTCGACAGCGTTGTGCCGGCCGTCAGCAAAGTCCTCGAAAGCGTCTGGTTGATGGAGTCATTGATGAGCTGACGATCGAGATGGCCGAACTTGCCGCGGTTTTCGCGGATTCGGTCAAAGACGACGATGGTGTCGATCATCGAGTAAGACATAACCGTAAGAACCGCCGCCACCAGAGTCAGGTTCATGCGGAACGGTTCCAATAATAATGCTTTCGACAAACCGGGGATGTAATCTGAAGCAATATGCGATAATCCGATCACGCCGATCGCAATCAGCACGTCGTGCAACATCGCCACCACCGTGGCCGTGCCAAACTTGAAGTTGCTGAACCGCAGCCAGATATAGACCATGACCAGGCCAATCGAGAGCGCCAGCGCCAGGCCCGCATCCGTCTTCATATCAGCCGCCACCTGCGGGCTGAAGTTGGTCACCTTCTGCAATGCCGGTGGACGACGGATCGCGTCCACCGTGACCGTCCACATCGGCTTCGCCAGCTTGTCACTCCAAGTATGATCCGACGCCGTCTCCGCCGTCGACGTCACGTCCGGCTCCGAAACCAGGATCACCGCCGTATCGGTTGGCTCGGTGTCGCCCCTGGGCGAAAGCACTTTCACATCACGATAGGTATTGTCGCGCGACGAAAGGCGTGCTCGCTCGACCCGCTCCAGAATCGCCTTGCGCGGCAGTGGGGGGCTCAAGTTCTTCAATATGATCGCGACGCCCTTGGAGAAATTCGCTACATCATCCTCGCGCAGCCAGGGCGCTCCCGCGTTCTTGATGTCTTCCGGCTTGAAGACCGCAACACCCATCGCCTTCACAAAAGTGTCGTCGGCCTTCTCGTCCCCTTGCCCCGAGCCGTCAAACGTCGAACTCGGATCAACGTTCAGCTTGCTGCCCAGGATCTTCATCACCGCGTCTTTGACTTCGTTGCTCTGACCGTTGGGTGTCACGACCTCGTAGTTGCGGTCCTTATCCTGTGTGCTCGTGATCGCCACGACGCTCAATGCCGGAAGCGCGTGAGAATGTGCATCATCGAACGTCTTGCGAACTTCCGCGAGCGACATGGCCGAATCGGCCTTCAGTTCAAACTCAACACTCGTTCCCGACGCAAATTCGATATCAAACATCTCACGGCCGCGGATGAAGAACGCGCTCAACCCGGTGACGATGATGACGATGCTGACCACGTAGAAGATCCACGCCTTGCCCATCCAGTCGATGTTGGGCTTCAGCATCTTGTCCCACTTCGGATACGACAGCGGCAAACTGCCAAGCTTCTTCAGGCCAAACTGATCGATCATCACATCGATAATCGTCTTCGTCACAAACAGCGAAGTGAACAAGCTCGTCAGGATGCCGATCAACAGTGTCAGGCCAAAGCCTTTCACTTCCTCTGATCCAAAGCCAAAGAGCACGAGCGATGTGATGACGGTAATCACATTCGAGTCGAGAATGGCGCTAAACGCCCGGTCGTACGCGTTATGAACGGCCATCCGCAGCGAAAGCCCGCGATGCTGTTCTTCACGCAATCGTTCAAAAATCAGCACGTTCGCATCGACCGACGTGCCGACAGTCAACACCAAAGCCGCGATGCCCGGCAGCGTGAACGTGGCGTTAAACATCGCCAGCACGCCCAGGATCATCACGAAGTTCATCAGTACCGCGATGAACGCAATCACACCCGTGGTGTGGTAGTAAACCACCATGAACACGCAGACCACCGCCAGGCCGATGAAGCACGCATAAAGACCAGCACGAAGATTGTCGCCGCCGATCTGCGGCGAAACCGTACGTTCGCTGATCGGCTGGCTCGCAAGGCTGGCCGGGAGGCTACCCGCGTTCAGCGTACTGATCAGGTATTGACGGTCTTTTTCCGTGCGATCGCCCGTGATAATCCCGCGGCCCTCAATGCGGGAAATCAGATTCGGAGCGCTGATGACTTTTTCGTCCAGAATGATACCCAGCGCCTTGTTGATGTTGCCACCGCTCAGCTCGCCAAACAGCTTTCCGCCCTGTCTATCAAATTCAAATCCCACAACCGTTTCGCCGCTGCGCTGATCGTATTCCGGAAACGCCTTCTGCAATCCCCACGCCGGCATCCCTTCCTTATGGATCATCGCCATCGGTGTGATGCTGCTGTCTTGCCCGCCCGCCAGTGGCCCGTTGTAGCAGAGGATCCACTTCTTGTTGGCGAAATCAAACATCGCCTGCGAGTGCATCTCGCCAGGATGATCGACCTCATACCATCGCATGGTGTCGCCCTGCATTGGCAGCACGCCCTTGGCCGGCTCGCCGTTCTGCGGCTTAAGACGCTGGGTCATTGCCGATGCATCGTCGCGTTGAAGGTCCTGGTTCGGTACCAGAATATGGAATTCCAGCACGCCCGATCCCTGAAGCTCGCGCTTCAGATCCTCGGCGTCGCCCAGCGTCCCTTTGCTCTGCCGCAGATCGCGATACGACGCAGCAAACTGCTTCACCGCTTCCTGGCGCGCCGGATCATCCCCCAGCAAACCGGCGAACTCACTGATCTTGTCAGTCCGATCTTTTTCCGCCTTGGTCGTGTCTTCTTTTTCCTTCTTGGAGGTCTCAACGGCCTTATCAACGAAATCCAGGGCCGCCTGAAACTGCGTCAGGTCGATATTGGTAGCTTCCAGCTTCTTGATAATCGCATCGCGGCGCGGCTCGAGGCTCACACGCTTTTCAAGATCGCGATTGGCGATGGCCTCGTTGATCTTGTCGTTGATCCCCGTCAGTTCCTGCAGGTCTTTCAATCGCGTCTCGCTGCCGTTGGCGATCGCCTTGAACTTCGCTTCCCGCTGCTCGGCCGGCAGGTTAAGGGCGGCATCGATATCACTACGGCGAATATTGGTCGCGGCGAGATTCTGCTCCGACGTCTTGAACTTCTCGCGCGCCTCATGGTTCGAGTTGGCGTTCGCCGTCAGCGGCATCTGGATTTCCAGGCGCGTCGGACCCTGCGGCCGCCACACCAGGTTTCGCACGCCGTCCGGGTCCACGCGCTTCTTCAGCGCCGCCGCCACCTGCTGCGACAGATCAGACGGCACGCCGCCCGGCGGCGCCTTGATCTCGTACATCACTCTCGTGCCACCGGCGATGTCGATGCCGGGGCGAAGGTTGGTTTTCTGCGAGAAGGAAAGCTGGGAATTGAACAGCCGTTGAAACGGCCAGAAAATCCCCACCAGTCCCAATGTCAGAACTCCAACGATAATTGCGATGCGGCCGGAATGGTTGTGTTGCATGATGCGTCTCTACGTCTCTCGAATCGAATATCTACCCAATAACGGATTCAAGAGTTCAACTGAGCTTAGCGGGATTTCGCCACATTGTTGGCGCTTCGAGTCATTTCGCCGATGCGGGCTTCTCGTCTTCAAGCACGCGATAAATGGCGCTTCGCGCAAAGCGGATTTTTGTGTTCGAGCTCTCGTCCACCTTGACCAGCACCTCATTGTCACGCACTTCCAGGACAGTCCCGAAAATGCCGCCGATCGTCTGAACCCGCGCCCCCTTCGCCAGGGCCGACAGCATGTCTTTTTTGCTCCGGTCCTGCTTCTGCTTGGGCCGGATGATCAGCATGTACATGATCACCGCCATGACGGCAAACAACGCCAGCGGCTGGTTAAAAATTTTCATGAAAAACGGCGGGTCAACCGCCTGGGTGGTCGCCGTTTGGGCAAGAATCGAAAGCAGGCTCGTCAACGGTTCTCCTTCAGGTTCAAAAAAAATCACTCTTCCGCCGGCCCGAGCCGGCATCGCGGGTCTTGACGAACAAAAACGTCAAAAGTTGCGTCGGCAATTGCCCCGCGGATATCGCGCATCAGGCGCTGGTAGAATCGGATATTATGCACGGAAACAAGGATGGGTCCAAGCATCTCGCCAGCAAAAAAGTAATGTCGCAGCGTCCCCCGTGAGAAATGGCGGCATGCATAACAGTCGCAATCCGCCTCAATGGGCAGCGGATCACGCTGAAAACGGCTGTTTCGAAGCCGCAACGGCCCTTCTGACGTAAACGCATACGCATTCCGCCCGTTGCGTGTGGGCATCACGCAATCAAACATATCCACCCCCGCCAGGACTGCCGCCACGATGTCCCGCGGAAACCCAACCCCCATCAGATACCGCGGCTTCTCGGCCGGCAGCAGGGGGGTGGTGAACCCAAGCACTTCCACCATCGCCTCAAACCCCTCGCCGACCGCCAGCCCGCCAATCGCATACCCCGGAAAATCCAGCTCCATCAATCGCCGCGCACAATCCTCGCGCAAAGCGCGATTCGTCCCGCCCTGCACAATACCAAACAGCCCCTGATCGTCCGGCCGATCGTGTGCCTCCAGACTCTTCCGCGCCCAGCGGATCGTCCGCTCCACCGCCTGCCGCTTATATTCCAGCGGCGCATCGGCCGGCGGGCACTCATCAAACGCCATGATGATGTCCGCCCCCAGCGCATTCTGAACCTGAATGCTCCGCCGCGCCGTCAACTCGATCAACGCCCCATCAATATGGCTCTTAAACGTCACCGCGTCATCGCCGATCTTCGAAATATCCGCCAGCGAGAAAACCTGAAACCCGCCACTGTCCGTCAGAATCGGCCCCGGCCACCCCATAAACCGATGCAAATCCCCAAGCTCCGCCACCACCTTCTCCCCCGGCCGAAGCATCAAGTGATAAGTATTCCCAAGAATAATCTGCGCCCCAGTAGCCATCACCTGATCGGGAGTCAGCCCCTTAATAGTCCCCTGCGTCCCAACCGGCATAAAAGCCGGCGTATCAAACTCCCCATGCCGCGTAATAACCTTCCCCAATCGCGCATGCGACGATGCGTCCTGACGAAGGAGCTGATATCGAACAGGAATGGAAGCGGCGGCGGTCATCCGAGTCCGGCGAGTGTACGCGCGGTCGGCTGCGAACAGAAGTGTCGAGTTCGATTCAGAAACTGGTTATAAGTGCTTCGTGGCAATCGATGCAGACAATCAACAGATTCCTGAACCGCCGGCAATCGATCAGGCGACACTGGACCTTCTTTCTGCATGGGATGCCGAGGATCAAACCACCGATCCAAAAGAGATCGCGCAGCGAACAAAGCAGTGGGAGGAGTTCCGGCACTCCGTAAATGAACATTCACTTTCGGGCCGCAAGGTATATCCCTGAAGGCTCCGTTGTCGGACTGCTCATCAAAATTTCCCGGCTAGTCATTCAGGAACGCCCATCCCCGGCTGCTGGTCAGGCTTTGAAAGGAGAAAGGCGCCCCCGATGGCCGCCCCCGCGACTATGAGAAGCACGGCCAACACAATGATCCAAAGCCGAAGCGCCCGTCTCTTGACGGGACTCTGATAAGAAAGCACGTTTGGAATGTTGTCCGCCTCGTTCATTGTTTCTCCCAGACCAAACAATCACGCCAATATCTTATCAATCACATTCCCGGCCGTATCCGTCAACCGATATTTCCGTCCATTGTGCTCATACGTCAGCCGTTTGTGATCCACCCCCAGCCGATTCAGTATCGTCGCGTGAATATCGTGCACGCTTACCGGATCCACCGCCGCCTTGTATCCGATCTCATCCGTCTCCCCGAAACTCGTCCCACCCTTCACCCCTGCACCGGCCATCCACATCACAAACCCGTGAGGATTGTGATCCCGGCCCTGCCCCTTTTCGCTCACCGGCATCCGGCCAAACTCGCCGCCCCAGATCACCAGCGTCGAATCCAGCATCCCCCGCCGCTTCAGGTCCGTCAGCAACCCGGCAATCGGAACATCCGTCTCTGCGCAACGTGCATTGTGATTGTCGACAATGCTACCATGCGCATCCCACTCGTCATTTGAGTACACCTGAATGAACCGCACCCCCCGCTCCACCATCCGCCGGGCCAGCAAACACTTCTCCCCATAAGCCCGCGCACTGCCATTTTTGAACCCGTACAAC
>JBBRHH010000246.1:0-8566 GCA_038222915.1 Tepidisphaerales bacterium | reverse complement strand
GCAATGCCGGCCATGTTGTGGTGATCGAAGTATTGGCCGCCGGTTTGTTTGGCGAGCTTGCGCATGGATTCAAAATCGGCGCTGGTATCTCTGGCTTCCAGAGACTGCATCTTGACCTGAAACGCATGCTCAACGTCGAAGAGCGGCTTCTGATCGCTGGCAGCGCCGGGAGCGGAATGCTTCGTCTCAATCAACATGCTGCCCACGCGCCGTGAGCGGTGGGAGCCCACGTAAAGCATCTCGCCGCCTGGATCGGCCTTGAGCGGAACCATCTGCACGTCCTTTTGGGGCGTGGTCACAGACGCATAGAGCGACTGGCCTTCCAGCTGCGCCATGAGAGCTGGGTCGAGGATGCGCAGGCGGATCTGCACTTCATCGCCCGGGCTATAACTCATCCGGTCGGTGCTGAGTGCAACCTGCTGCTGCGATCCGCGCAGGCGGGTCTCGCCCAGATAGCGGATGACGTCGGTCCAGAAACGATCGTAGTCGTAGCTTTCGCCCGGAAAGCGCCAGCGCCAGAGACTGTCGATGCCGTTGTAAAACACCGCGCCTTCGAAGTAGCGATGGATCGCCATAAGACAGGTGCGCTGATCGGCGCTCGGCGATGCCTCTTCCAGCAGGGTTACGGATTGCGGCTTGGCGCGGGCGACAGGATGGCGCCAATAAAACTCTGGGAAGGTGGCCCAGGCGGCGTCGTTGGCTTTGTCGTCGCGTTCCAAACGCATGATCGGATGGCCGCGGCCTTTTGGTGTCCGCTCGGCCTTGAACGGTTTGTCGAGCACGTCCAGGTAATTGGGCAGCAGGTTCTTGTCCAATTCAATGGGAAGCATCTCGCGCATCTTCACGGCATGCACCTGGATCAGCTTGGCGAGGCCTTGATTTCGGCCGGCAAGGACCATCAGCCCGCCGCCGGTGCGGACCATGTTTTCCATCTCGGCGACCTGCTGGCTGGTGATCTTATTGGGGTCGACGTCGAGAAGGATGACTACATCGTACTTCTTCCATTCCTCGATGGACCGGGGCAAGCGGTCGATGGCGACGTTTCCCTGTTGGACATAATCAACATCGGCGCATTGCAGGAAGCAGGACAATTCCACCACCGGGTCGCGGAGGAGCGCCGGCGTCAGGTAAAAGTATTCGCGACTGGGATTGCCGGCGATAAGGAGGACGCGGAGAGTTCGCTTGACGACCTTGACGTGAACAACCGCCTGGTTGTTCTCAATGTCCACCTCGTCGTCGAAATGCGGCAGGACAAGTTGGAATTCACGCGTGCCCTCGGTACCGGCGATCGTGGAAATGCTGACAAGGTTCTCGCCGCGGGCCAGCACCAGCGGCTTTTCGTTGACCTTCTGTCCGTTCTCCAACAGGGTGAGCGTGGTGTTGAGCGGCGTCTGAATCTGATTGGTGATCTTCACCCGGAAACTGAGCACGTCACCAAGGCTCACCTCCGGCCCGACAACCACATCGTCGATCCGCAGGTCGCGCAGTGGAAATTCGCTTCCAAGCACGACCGTGTGAACCGGGACTTTGGCGTCGGCAATCTGGGTGGTCACTTCGTCGAGGGCGCGGCCGCCGGTCTGGCGTCCATCGCTCATCAGAACGAAGCCGGCGATCCGATTGCCCGCCGATTCTCGCAGGGCATCCTGCAAGCCGTCCCCGATATTGCTGTAATCGCCGTTAGGGTCTGGGACTGCTTTGAACAATTCGGCACTTCTGGTCATCGGATCGGCGTCGCGTGCGCGGTTGGGCAGTTCCTTGAGCAGCTTGAGCGTGTCGGAAAAGGTGAACACCTGGACGCGATGGGTCCGCGTCAGTTTCTCCTGTAGTTTCTGGACAACGGTTTGCGCCGTGTCGTAACGACGGCGCTGGTCACGTGGATTGCCTTGAGCCAGTGGGTTTTCACGCGCATCGGGGAAACCCATGCTGGTGGATTCGTCGACGATCAGCGCCACCACCGGAAGCCGTTTCTCATGATGGGTGAGCGAGACGGCCGGCCGGGAGATCGCCAGAACGGCCATGGCGGCGACGGCAATGCGTAGTGCCCGCAGCAGCCACTGCTTGCCGAGGGACAATCCCTGGGCGTGGCGCGCTTCGCGACGGTAAATGTAGGAATAGAACACGGCCAGAACTGCGACGAGCGTCACCAGAAAGACGGCCATTCCATTGCCACTGAGCGTGGTGAGTTTCATGCGGCCACCCCGCCGCGGCGGCGGCCGAAGTACATGGCTAAAAGCGACTCGCCGCCGAGCACCAATGCAAGCCCCCACAGAACGGCCGGCGCGAGTTCTGTCACTTCGAGACGTCGGGAAACCAGCTCATCGAACGATGATTCTGGAGCGATCCAGCGCCAGTTGCCGTGGCCAAGCGCATCGGCGAGTTCGTCCCGGTCAAAGCGGCTCAAATCGCCTCCCGCCGGTTTCTGATTCACGACGAAGCGCAAACGCGGCATGACTTCTGCTGGCGCGTCGACCACTTCGTACAGTCCCTGCTGGCGGGTGTCCTCGAGACTGAGGACCCAGGCGTTCTTGCGGTCGGCTCGTTCGTGCGGCGTGAGGCGGGCCTTGTGGCCGTCGGGATATCTGACGAGTAGATGCTGCGTGGACACAAAGACCGGCTGCTCGAAGCGATCACCAACACTGAGGTTGACGCTGGTGTCTGGATTGCCGATCAGATATCGCATCAGTTCCTGCATGAGGATCGGAAACTCGGCGGTTGCGGGAAGATAGGTCCAGCCGAGGCCTGCGGTAAAGTCGGCCAGCAGCACCTTGCCACGGCCAAAAGGCTTTTCCACGAGGACCGGCGCACCGTTGGATAGGGCCATGACCACCCGCGCATCACCCGGGACTTCGAGGCCCATGTATTGGAGAAATCGCGCATCGGCGCTGCCCGCACCGGTCAGGGATGCGAGGGCCGGGTGCGTTGAATCGCCGAATCGCAGATGTGGTGGTTCACCGTTGACCGGCTGCGTGGCCGACGCCGCCGTCAATCGGCATGGCAACACGCCTTTTCCCTCTTTGAATAACACCTTGTTGTACTGGTAGAGGTCCACGCGGGGACCCAGGAACAGCCAGAGCGCGCCACCCTCGGCAACATAGCTTTCCAGTTTCGCGGCCGCGGGCTCGCCGACAGCCCCCACGCCGGCGAGGACGACCGCCGCATATTTATCGATGTTTTCAAAATCAAGTTGTGAAGGCTGCACCACCTTCACCGAAAAACGCGAAACCCGTTCCGCGCCGGGATGGGTGGGCGGGGCCAGGGCCCGCGCGAAATAGGCACTGTCGGCGACTGCTTCGGCACCATCGGCCGCGCCGGGTGCGCTGGCCGGCGCGCTCTCATCCAGTACGAGCACCTGCACGTTTTCAGGAACGGTACACAGGCAATAGCGATGATTGTCCATCCGGTACTCATCGCCCTCGAGAACGGCCTCGACCAGGTACTCGCCGGGCTGCGTGAAGCGGTGTTCGAACGTGATGGAGAGGGACTGTTCGCCGGGCTGCACTTCGCGGACGTCTTTCTTCACGCCATTAACCAGGAATGTCACCGTTGCCTTGGCATCCTTCGGCGGCCTCCACGATTCAACGGCGCAGCGGAACCGCACCGGCATGCCCGCGGACATAAGGTATTCCTCCGGGCGAAGATCGGTGAGCATGTAGTTGAATGCCGGCTTACCGCCAACATCGACAAGAAATGTTTCGGATTGCGAAGAGAGGCTGTTCAGGGTCTGCGATACCACTCGGGATGCATTGTTGTCGGTAGCCCAGGTGTGCTTCTGAAAGTCACTGAAGATGCAGATCTCGGGTGTTTCCTCCCGGCCACGGGCCAGGAGGTCCTTGGTGCTTTCAAGGGCGACCGCCATCGGGGCGGCCCCGGATCCGCAGCGCAAGGATTCGATTCGAGCGGCGGCGGTCTGGGCATCGGTTTCGCGCTCCAGCACCGTCTCGGCCTTGTCCCCCAGCAGCACAACGCTGACGACCGCCCCGGCGGGGACGCCGCGCACCATGGCAGATGCCTTCTTCTGGGCGAGTGAAAAGGCGGTGGTGATGCCGACCTGCTGATTCATGCTTCCCGTGCCATCCAGCACCACAACGACATGTCGGCGGCTGCTTCCGCCCAGGCCGCGGCGGATCAATGGCCGCGCGATCGCCAGAACCAGGAAAAAGATGCCGAGCATCCGGACCATGAGCAGAATGCGGTCCTGGCGTTTGACCTTCTTCTGCTCTTTGTTGCGCAGGAGGAAGCGAATGGTGGGAAGTTCCACGCGCCGTCGGCGGCGGCGGAACAGCCATTCAATAATGATCGGCAGCAACACCGCCACAAAGGCGGCGACCATCCAGGGATGAGCGAATGCTGACCGCATCAGGGGTTCAGAACTTCCATGCTAAGCTGTGGAGATGCATCGTAACCGGTCACATGTCCGTACCTTTCCGCCAGCGCTGCGTTGATCAACCACGACGCACGCGAGAATTGCGTGCAACGGTGTTTGCGGTAGGCCTGTATCACCACCGGGAGTTGAACCTGAAAATGAACATGTCGACGATCTTCGTCGCAGCGCTTCTCGCCTGCCTCATCGGGCCGAGTTCGTTGTCGGCTGGCGGCCTTGAAGAGTTCAAGGTCAAGCGGGAGGACGTGTTTGAATTTTCCGAGAAGCCGGCCCTGCGGCAGGAGGCAAATCGAACGGTCATTACCTTCGCCACCAAAGCCTACTGCGACGCGACAGTCGCGATCGAAAATGCGGATGGAAGGATCGTTCGGCATCTCGCCAGCGGTGTCCTGGGCGCGAATGCCCCCGAGCCCTTTCAAAAGAATACATTGAAGCAGGCAGTGGTCTGGGACGGAAAGAACGACCAGGGCGACTACATCGATGATCTGGGAAGCGTCACGGTGCGTGTGTCGCTCGGGCTCAAGCCGCAATTCGAACGGACTTTATTCTGGTCACCGCAAAAGCGAATCGGGATGTACTACCCGGTACTTCGCGCTGCACCCGAGGGTGTCTACGTGGCAGAAGGCTACGCCGTCGACCAGGTGCGCCTTTTTGATCATCAGGGCAACTACATTCGGACCGTCTATCCATTCCCGGCCGAAGCGGTCGAAAAGGTGATCGGCCTCAAGACACATACCTTCGTGCAAAATGGACAGACGCTGCCATTGAAACAGGGATATCACCAGTCCACGATGCTTACGAGCGGGACCAACAGCGGCGGCGAGGCCAGCGAGGATTATGGTGTCACCGCGATGGCTGCGCGCAACGGACTGGTTTCGCTTGCGCACCTGAAGTTGAACAGGCTGACTTCCGACGGCACGAGCGGCCAACTTCCGTTCGAAGGGCCGACGATCGGCATTCCGGTCCCAAAGGACGTTTGTGGCTGGGGAAATCAGCCGTTCACCTATGCACCCGTAAGCGCGGCCCTGAGCCCCGATGGCAAATGGCTTTACCTTGCAGGCTATCACGCGGAGTTCGGTCGCGGCTGGGGTGGACAGGAGTGGATGAACGGCGTCTATCGGATGCCCTACGCCCAGAACGAAGAGCCAACGCTCTTCGTCGGCAGCGACAAACCGGGAACCAAGAACGGGGGCACGGAGGACGGCCAATTTCGCATGGCGGCTTCGGTCGCGTGTGACGCTCAAGGTCGGGTTTACGTGGCCGACTACATGAACGACCGCGTGCAGGTCTTCGACGCTGATGGCAAACGGCTGAAATCCATCCCGGTGGCCAAGCCGGCCTACATCTCGGTCCATCAAAAGACAGGCGACATCTATGTCTTCTCCTGGATGCTGCGTAACTTCCTGATCACATCCATCGAAACCAAGATTGAACCAACCATGACTCATCTGGGGCCGCTGGACAATCCAGCAGTCAAATCCAAGTGTCCCCTGCCGCTGACCGGCTACAACGCCACCATTTCCTGGAACACACCCGGCGGCGTTCAGCATCGCGTGGAGTTCGACTGCTGGGCGGAAAAGCCCACCGTCTGGATCGTCAACGGCAGAGTCGCCGAGGTCATGGGACACGACGATGGCAGCATCGACGGCATCAAGACTTCCTTTGACGGCGGCTGCTGCCAACTGTTCGAGGAGGTCGACGGCAAACTAGTCGCCCGGCGCAACGGCGCTGACGATGTGAAGAAATCCGTCCTACGCCTGCAGCCTCCGATCCTCTGGCGCCAACGCCTCAGCGTGAATCCCATCAGCGGAAAGCTGTACGTTGAAGAAGGCGACTGCGGCGTCATGAAAGCATTCAACCAGGTGGTCGAAATCACGCCTGAAACCGGGGCGATCAAACTACTGGATCTGCCGCTTGGCGCAGAGGACATGTGTTTTGACGCCAACGGCCTCAACTACATTCGCACCGATCCGATGGTGACAAGATACGATCCGGCCAGTTGGCGCGAAGTGCCCTGGGACTACGGCGAGGAACTCAAGAAGCACAGCTTCGGCATGGGTGCAAAGGACGCGGATACCAAATCTTCATTGCGGACGCCCGGCCATCGTTCCTTCAGCTTCTGGCACATGGGTGGGCTGGACGTCTCCGCGACCGGGCATCTCGTCGTCAGCACCTGCAACGGAAGCCAGATGGCGGAGACGCCGCAATGGCACAAGGGCGAGGCACATTTCGATTATCAGGGCGAGCCCTATGTCCCCACACTCTTTCCCGGCCGAATGCGCTGGGGCGAAGTGCACATCTACGACAAGCACGGTAATATTTTCGCCCTTGATGCGGTGCCCGGCGTCGGCCACATGAACGGCATCAAGATCGACCGCGATGACAACATCTACATGATGCTCGCATCGCGCAGGTTGGTCGACGGCAAACCCTTCGACCCCACACTGCCGCGCGACACCTCCTGCACCCTTGTCAAAGTGCCGGCGAAGAAGGCTAAAGTGCTTAGCAACAGTGGCAGCATCCCGATCCCCCTTCCCGACGCTGACAAGCCCAAACGCCCTCCCGACATCGCCGGTTATACCAGTGGCTGGATCGAGGGGGCGCAATGGTTTTTCGGCGGCGTCGGGTTTGGCACGCCCGGAGCATGTATCTGCTGGAATTCACGCTTTGACATGGACCAATTCGCGCGCTGTTTTGCACCAGAGCCCTTGTGCTACAGCGTGGCGGTGCTCGACACCAACGGCAATCTCATTCTCCGAATCGGAAAGTATGGCAATGTCGACGACGGAAAACCGCTCGTCGCCGAAGGCGGGCCGCCCAAAACCCGCTCGATCGGCGGCGACGAGGTCGCGCTGACGCACGCGTGCTATGTTGGAGTACAGGCCGACCGGCGCGTCTTTATTGCCGACGCTGGAAATGCCCGCATTGTCAGCGTCAAACTCGATTATCACGCCAGCGAGCGGTTGTCGTTGAAGGGAGTGGCCGCGCCGGCAAGCCAGCCACAGGCAGCGAAGTAATGGAGCGGCCCATGCCCAGTTTGAGAAAATATATCCTCTGCATTCCGCTCATCTGCCTTCAATTCTGCTTGTTGCTTCCAGCCGGTGCGGCCGCCGTCGACGAATTCAAGGTCAAGCGAGAAGAGATATACGAATTCACACAGAAGCCGACCGTGACCCGCAACGGAGACAAAGTCACTATCCGTTTCACGTCGAAGGCCAACTGCGACGTGACCGTCGCCATTGAAGGCGCCGGCGAAAAGATCGTCCGCCACCTTGCCAGCGGAGTGCTTGGCTCAAACGCGCCAGAACCATATCAAAAGAACGCCCTCGCCCAGACGCTTGTCTGGGATGGCAAGGACGATCAGGGCGAATACATCGATGACAAGGAGCAGGTCAGCGTCCGCGTCTCGCTCGGGCTCAAGCCGCAATTCGAACGAACCCTCTTCTGGAGCCCGAAGAAACGCATCTCCCCAGGAAATCGCCCGCAATTCGCGGCCGCGGCGGAAGGGGTTTACGTCTTCGAGGGCGGCGGTGTCGATCACCTGCGCCTCTTCGATCACATTGGCAATTACGTGCGCACGGTCTATCCCTTTCCGCCGGACTACTCTTCCCCCGAGGCGCGCGCGGATTCGCCCGAAGCCCTGAAGCTGGCGCTTGGCAAAGTCGGCGGACTCAAGTGGACGCAGTTTCCCCAGGATGGAAAATGGTTTCCAGACTGGCAGGGTCTCCTCAGTGGCACCATGCTGACTTCCGGTTCCGATTGCGGAAAGACCGGTGCGACCAAGTATGGCGCGGCCGCCTCAGCAATGGCACTGCGAAGCGGCGGCCCGGGCAAGCCTTCCCAACTCGCGCTGGTCATGCGATCGCTCAACCGTCTGGCAACGGACGGCACCACCGGCGGCCTGCCTCTCGGCGGACCCACAACAGCAATCGAAGTCCCCAAAACAGAGACACAGGGCGGCGAAGCGTTTCCCATCAGTGCTGCGTTTTCCCCCGACGGGAAATGGCTCTACCTGACCGGCTACGCGGACTACGACACGGTCAAGTACGGCAACTTTCTTCCCTGTGTCATGCGCATGGGCTACGCGGGCGACAACCCGCCGGAATTGTTTCTGGGAAGCCAGAAATACGCGGATCACGGAAAGGACAACAGCCAGTTTCACAATCCGCTGTCGGTGGCGTGCGA
>JBBRHH010000245.1:0-8601 GCA_038222915.1 Tepidisphaerales bacterium | reverse complement strand
CTCCAGGACCCCCGCATTTCCCTCCGCCATTCTGCATTCTGCACTTTCTGCACTCTGAAATCTGCATGCTTCCCCATCGTCGGTCGTGTGTCGGTTACGGTCCGGTTGTGTGCTCGTTATGCGTCAGTCATGTGTCGTTTGCGTGTCGATCGTGTGCTGGTTGTGTGTCGGTTATGTGTCCATTTGCACCGCAAATCGACCACTCGGAAATATCCACAACCCCATCGCTCAGAAACGCTTACACCAAAACCACCCCGTCAAAACGTCATCGAACCCAACTGCGCGCACAAACAGCGCTATGGATCTTGTCACCAGACCTTCCAGTCTCTAAAACGGTCGCTAGACGGCAGCCAGAATGTCTTTGTTTCCCAGGCCCAGGTAGTTAAGCACATCGTCCGGCTCGCGGCCGCTCTTGGGCACTTGGTGGACGTAGAGGGATTTGAGCGTGACCTTTGCACCGCTCTGGGCGATGGCGAAGGCGATTTCGGATTCGAGGCCGCCGGCGTAGTTGTCTTCGACGGTGATGATTCGGCCGCCGGACTTTTCGGCGATTTCCAGAATGCCCTTGGTTTGCAACGGCATGCTATAGGCGTCGATGACGGCGGCCTTCTTGCCGGACTTGGCCAGCTCGTCGGCCACCTTCAGGCATTCGTGCACCATGTAGCCGGCCGTGACGAAGACGAGGTCTTTCCCTTCGCGCAGGACCTTGTACCCCCCTACTTCGAACGTTTCATCCTGCTTGTAAAGGATGTTGGTTTCGGCGCGGAGGGCACGGTGATAACAGCAGCCGTCGATGTTGGCCATCAGCTCGGTGATCTTGTAACAGCTTACGGCGTCGGACGGGAAGAAATAGCTGACGGCGGGTCGGCCATTGAAATTTTTGGTGTGGCAGAAGGAGCGGAAGAAGGCCGCGTCCGAGAGGGACATCTGGCTCGGGCCGTCGGCGGCAAGTGTGACGCCGGCGTGGGTGCCGGTGATCTTCAGATTTGCGCCGCCGATGATGGCCATCTCGACCTGGTCGTAGGCGCGGCAGACGAACTTGGCGAAGGTGGAAGTGAAGGGAATTTTGCCCGCCGCCGAGACGCCGGCGGCGACGCTGATCATGTTTTGTTCAGCGATTTTACATTCGAGGTATTGAGCCGGGAATTTTTTGGCAAACCATTCTGCGTGGGTGGAGTTTTTGACGTCGGCATCGAGGCCGACGATGCGCTTGTCGGCGGCACCGAGAGCGACGAGGGCAGCGCCGTAAGCCTTGCGCGGGGCGATGGGCTTTTTGGCGGCGAGGTCTTTGTCCATCCCGACCATCGCGAGGCCTTCGGCGAAAGATGCGGCCTTGATCGGGGTGTGAACATGCTCGGCGGCCTTGGTCGTAATCGCAGGAATTTTCAGGCGGCCGTTCACGGAGATATTGGCGACGCCCAGGTCCTGGGCGGTTTCGTCGAGCTCCTTGAAGATCTCGGCCATCTTGTCTTTTTTGACCGGAGTGCCGTGCTTGCCCATGCCCTGCTCGGCGGCCGCGCCCCAACCTTTAACGGTGCGAGCGACGATGGCCAGCGGACGGCTGCCGTTCTGGACGACGTGCAATTCGCTGAAGGCCTTGGCGACGGCGTCGGGATCGTGGCCGTCAATGATGCGGACGATAAAGCCGAACGCCTCGGCCTTTTTGCCCAGCGTCTCGGCGGACTGCTGCGGAGAAACCCAATCGCTCTGGGCGAGTTCGTTGCAATTGAAGATCGGGATGACATTGGTGAGGGCGTGGTCAGCGATGAAATCCATCGCTTCCCAGACCTGGCCTTCGCGCGATTCACCGTCGCCCATGATGCAGTAGATGTTGCGGTCGATCTTGTCCATACGGGCGGCGGCACCGAGGCCGGCGGAGACACTGAGGCCCTGGCCGAGCGAGCCGGTGGCGGCGTCAAAGAACGGAAAACCAAGCTGCGGATGGGGATGGCCGTCGATGACGGAGTCGATAGCGCGGAGGGTGAGGGCGTCGGCCTTGGTCATCGGCCGGCCTTCGGCGGGCGTCTTGCCGATCATGCCGCCAAGATCCGCATAGGCGGCGTACACGATCGGAACCGCGTGGCCTTCCGAAAGAACAAGACGATCCGCACCAGGATTCCAGGGGTTTTTCGGATCCCAGCGCATCTGGTGGTACATAAGGACAGTGATGAGATGGGCAAGCGAGAGCGCTGTGGAAGGATGGCCAGAGCCGGCGGAGGTGGTCATTTCGACGGACAGCTTGCCAATGTCGATGGCTTTACGATTTGCGGATGCAGCGAAGCTCATGGAATCTCCTTGAATGCAGCAGTTTGTCGCCCAGTGGAAGGCGGGCGCAGGGGAGGGACGATAACGGAATAGGGAGTGGTTTGCCAGCGACAACATGGTCGCGGGCAGGCCACGAGGCCAGAGAATATGCGCCAGAATCAAACGTTCGGCTTGTGCGCGATCATGCAGATTGAGAATAGTGGCCAGGACAGCACACGACTGATCAAAGGATCGAGGAGGGGTGGCAGAACCCGCAACGGGAGCGTCAATCCAAACGCTGCGACCGGGTGTATGCGCGCCAACTTTCTCCAGAGAAAGGTTATTTTCTGGCTCAACAATCCGCTGCAATAGCTGCATTCATCGAATTCCAGCCCAGCTTGCGCCGCTAACGCACGCAACCGACTTTCAGAATAGCCCTTCCGCACATGCCAGCCCGTCTCGACTTCGCAGAACGGGCCGTTGTCTTCTTTGGTGATCGCTTTGTAGTCGGAATTTGGCGTGGTCAGAAGAAGGCGCCCGCCCGGCTTCAATGTGCCGGCGATATCCCGGAGCAATTTCTCGTCGTCAATAATATGCTCAATTACTTCGCAGCAGAGCGCTATGTCAAAGCAATCACGGAGATCTGTCCGCGTGTCGAGCATGCGCACGTCAAGAATTTCAAATCGCGCGGTCGGCGCTCGACAAAGGGCGGCCCGTTCTCGGCCGACGGCCTGGTTACGTTCGTCCCAGCTAAGTCCCAACGCACCGTACCCTCGTTTGGCCGCGCCAATGGTAAATGCACCCGTTCCACAACCAACATCAATGAGCGGCTGAGCCAACCCCACCGGCAGCCGGCGCTTAATCCATAGCCAGCGGTCGAGCACCAATGTATCGCCGTGCACAAGCGTCGCGGGGAAACCAAACAGCTTTACGAGAAGTGACTTCATTGATAAGTATCAGACCCATTCGGAGGCCGGCAGTTCACAAGTTCAGAATAGTTAAATAAGAGGTCGTTCGCCAGCGCGGTGGTCGGCCGTGCTTTGTCTTGAATGTTGCACAAATCAAAAGGCTGCTCGAAGTCGGAAATCGCGGACATGAGATTCAACCGTCTGGGCATACCTTTCCAGGGAGAACTGACGCGATTTTGTGATTGCGGCAGCCGACATCGACTGGAGCGTGGGCCGATCCGAGTCAAGTTCCGCAATCGCGCCGGCGAGCGCCTCGGAATCACACGCTCGAACGATGAAACCGTCGTTACCATGATCCACGACGGCACCGCAATTTGGCGTGGTGATGACAGGAAGGCCGTGCGCCATGGCCTCCAACTGAGTGAGGCCAAAACCATCTGACACCGTCGGCAAGACGAAAAGGTCGGCCTGGCGGTAATAATCTGACGTCTGATCGCGGGTGACCGACCCCACGAAACTCATGTTAGGCGGCGCCGTTGCGATCGCATCCGCGGAGATGCCCACCGTCCCCGCGACAACAAACCGAATATTCGAATTTGCGAGGATTTGAGCCGCTCCGATCAAATATTGAATGCCTTTTCTTAGGATCACGCTCCCCAGCCACAGTACTGTCAGCGGTCCGGACGTGTTTCGACGCGACACCATGGGAGTTGAAATAGACGGTTCATAAGCCAGGGGCACCACGACAATTTTTTGTGCGTGGACACCTTGCTCCACGAGCGCCTTTTTGGACCACTCCGAATTCACGAGGACCATGGACGCTGCGGCCCATTCCGCTGCCAGACGGTCGTAATATTCTACAGGTACGCGGCCCGGTAAGCCGGTCCATCCCGGCCACTTTTCAGATTCCACCAGGACCAGATTTTCTTCCGTACGCGCAGGATCGATCTGGTCAACAACAGTGATCAGATGTTGTTCGTTGAGGAGGTGCAATGTTTCCAGACAGCCGGTATCGAAGCCGAAGAATACATCCACGCTCGGATCGAGTTTCTGACGACGAAGATGACGATTGACGCGGTTGCAGAACGCTTTTCCATCGCGCACATATGCACTGTGCTGGTCATCGACGGTCCCTTTGCGTGGTAGAAATTTTCGGACGCATTGGTCAATCAATGTGGAAGACGTAAAAGACACGACATTTTGCGAGTGAAGTTCAGGATGTTGGCGGGTGGCAAAGGCCCTGAGTGACCTGGGGCCGCGCCTGAGCGCGCTCGATCCGTACCGGCACCAGACTTCGGTGTAAAAGGAACGAAGCTGACCCAGCCGCTGAAAGGCGCGCGGTACAGCGTAGTGCTCTCGGGCGCTCATCTGTGATACGATCCATGACAGTGGCTTGTGAATGCGAATCTCCTGCGTGACGAATCATTTTAGCGGAACCTGCATGGCTAGCGAACAGATGTTGAGACCGAGGCTTCTTCACCTGGGATGCGGCCTGACAGCACCGGACGAGTGGCTGAATGTGGACGGTTCCTGGAACGCTTGGCTTGCGCAACGACCTCGATTGAAGCGGACACTTACAAGGATGCGACTGGTTCCAAAAAGCCAGATGGACATCCCCTGGCCGACCAATGTGACGATCGCCGATGTGCGGCGGAAACTTCCATTTCCAGAAGGGGTTTTTGACGCTGCGTACGCCAGTCACCTGCTCGAACATCTATATCGTGATGCGGCTATCCGCTTTCTCGTGGAAGTACAACGCGTTGTCCGGTCCGGCGGATTGGTTCGTCTGCTTGTGCCGGATCTGGCTGCGATCGTCCGAGAATATCGTGGGGAAGCAACTATGGAGGGTGGACTGCATCAAGACGATTCCGCACGGCGCCTATGTGAACGGCTACTCATGCGTGCTGAATCCTCACCGCACCGCGGACTGTTTCGGTCGATCTACGCAGCCAAGACTGATTTTCACTCCCACAAATGGATGTATGACGGGGCCTCGCTCGCAAGATTGATGACAGAGGCAGGGTTGCATGATTGCCAGATAATGAGCTACCGAGAGTCGAAAATACCGCATATTGATGTCGTAGAGATGCCCGGAAGGTTCTTAAACGGAGCAGGAGTAGCGGTAGAAGGGCGACGGATCTAGAACACATTAGCGGAACCACCTCAAGCCGATAAGGTTAGAGCAGGACAACACTATGACCCGTTGATTCCGAACGAGTCGGGTGGCCGCGGCGTAGGATGTCAGATAGCGAATGCGAAGTCTTTATATAGTGTTTTTGGAGATGATCCATGCTTGATTCGGCTCCGCAGGCTGCTGCTCGCTGGTCCGACGGCCTGCCGGCGCCACGATATGCGCCCCCTTCAGGGTTGCCCAGAAGTCGCTATCTGCCGCTTCTACCAGCGCTGTTCACCGTCCTGGCGGGCATTTCATGGGCGGCTGGGGGGATTCAGATGCTGACCGACGTCTCCTGGGTTGGGATGCTGATATTCTGTACTATCTATTGCATACGCGAATTGTGGGTTTTCCCACAACGCATGGGAGTGGGCGGTTTGGTTCTCTTTGGTGGCCTCATTATCTGGTTTGGATGGGATTACGTTAATCATTGGTCGGGCTTTTCAGAGGGGTTCCAATCGGCAGGAATCAACATCGTCACGAGCACAAATGGCTCTTCGGTGGGTGCCGAGGTGGTCGCAAAGACCACATATTACATCTTTCTATTTTCGACCTGCATGACGTTCGGGCTCTTGACCCGTACGCGCGGAACATGGCTGGCGCGTTTGATTGCCAAGACACCGCAGCCGGCAAATCCAAACGCGCTCTTCGGTGTGTGCGTCGCAATGTTCCTGTTCGGGATCATGCCCTATTTCTTATTCACAACCGAGCCCTGGTACGAGGCGATGTGGAAGACGTTTACGCTTATGCGAAGCGGAAGCGCGGCCTGGACAGTTGGACGAAGCAGTGGAGCAATCAACTTCAATTGGGGTGGATATGTTGCGCAATGGCTGGATGTTGCAGTATTTGCAGGTTTGCTGGCGGCATTCCATGCCATCTTCATGACCCGTAACGTGCCCATCCGCCTCGTGTGCGGAGCCATGTTCCTTTACAGCATTGGTTATGCTTTTGGGAGCGGGACGCGAGGAGCCGTCGTTTACTGTTGCTTGCCTGTCATCGCGATGGTCTTTGTGAGGTATCAAGGAGCAATAGAAGGCTCTACGTATGGGGGAAAAAGAGCTTATATGTTCGCAATTGCAGCAGTGCTTGCAATGTTTGTGCTAATGCAACTCCAACGAAATTACCGAAATACCGGCCTGAACAATGTGGAAATCTCGTTCGAGACATTGGGCGATCCACAAGACAACACGATGTTCTCCCACTCGATATTCGTCTTTTCAACCGTTCCGGAATTTAGCAAGCCATTTTTCGATCGCGACTTTCCTGGCGAGGGGGCAATCGTCGCAATTCCACAAAGCATATTCTTTTTTGTTATTGGGCCCATCCCGCGTGCGCTCTGGAACGACAAACCCGTCACGCCCGTTATTGCATGGGCCGCTTTCGCGCGCGGCGCGCATGGCACCGATCTGAGCAATATCACGAACTCAATCTCGACTGGATTGGCCGGAAATTGGTACGCACTCTGCGGCTGGGCGGGAGTTCCGCAGGGCGGCTTGCTGTGGGGATTCTTATTAAGCGTCTTTGAGCGATCGTTGTGGTATGGACGTCGCAAGGCGATGATCATCCTTATCTCACTGGCATTTCAGGTCACTATGTTTCGCACATACCGCGACCCCGACTACAACTTGTTCTATCCGGTGATCTTGGCGCAGGTAGCGCTCTGGATTGTCAGTCGCTTTGTACAGCGACAGTCCCTGGACGCTCCGGACCAGGAAGAAATGTATCACCCGCAAGTTTCCTGATTCGGATGCCGCCATTTGTGTTTTATTGGCCACTAGGCAATTCCAAGTCAGCGTCCATTCAAAACCGCTTTTCAATTTGGTTCACGCATCACCATATCGTAGTTTTGGTTTGTCGGTGACCCGCCCCGTCATAATCAGGAGTGGTTTCATGTGCGATACCGTAGCGAAGTCAGCGAGCGCCCTTGTGGAAATCGCTTGGCCCCCAGAGGTCGATTTCATCCTCTCCGCCCTCGAAGCCGGCCCGCGCCCAGCCTCAGAGCGCCAGCGCCTTGTCCGCCTGACCCACCGAGTGATCGCCCAACTCTCCCTCTTCAGCGCGCAAAACGACCTGCCGCCCGATGTGCTTTACGTCCGCCATGTCAACGTCCAAGCGCTTGGGTTTCTCACCAATCGCCAACTTCCGCTCAGTCATGGCGGGCTCCTGCGTGTTCCGTCTCTTCAGGGCCGAACGCTCGCCATCTATTGCACCGTCCTGCGCTGCCGTCCGGCTGCGCCGGGGTGGTTTGAGGGGGCCGTTTATTTCAATCGGCCGCAGAATGCCTTTGCACCGAGCCAGCCCGGTGCGGCTGTCGTCCGTGCCTTACAGGAGAGCACAATTTGATAACAAGCTCGGCAGAATAGCCTTAGCTTGCGGCCGATGGACATATCACTGTCGCAACGTATATTTCGTAGTCCGTGCGACACCGCCTGCGTATCCCGATTTTGGCCATCGTTGCGGGCGCGATCTTTCTTCCCTTCCTCGGCGACAAAGACATTGTTACCAGCCACGAAGGCCGGGTGGCCCAGGTTGCCCGCGAAATGGCCGACGTTGGGTGGCCATGGAACGCGCGACCCGTTTCGGTCCGGTCCGTCAAGCCCGTTAAAACACCCTACGGCCTTCGTCTTTCACCTAATCCCAATCGGCCGCCACTCGTCGTCAATCCCTGGCTGGTCCCAACTCTCAACGGCCAGATTCGCCTGCAAAAACCGCCGCTCCCGTACTGGTGCGCTGCCACGCTGTATCACTGGTATGGCGTGGGAGAATGGCAGGCGCGCCTCGTCCCTGCCCTCATGGGCGCTTTCAGCGGGCTGCTCATGGTTGGCCTCGGACGCGAAATCCTTGGCCATCGAGCTGCGTGGATCGCCGGTTTGGTCTGGCTAACCACTTATTTCATGGTTGACGAACATCGCAAGGCGATGGCCGATCCGTATCTCGCGTTCTTCTCACTCCTGGCCATCTGGTCATGGTTGCGCGGCGTGCGCATCGAAGCCACAACCCAGCGCCATCGATTGTCGCCCTGGCTCGTTTTGTTCTACGCCGCACTCGCGGGCGGTGCGCTCTCCAAAGGCCCGCTGATACTCCCCCACGTCGGCGTTCCACTTCTATTATGGCACTATTGTTACCGCAGACCGCCACTGCGCGGCTGGCTCGGCCATCTGGTAGGGGCGGCCGTCTTTTGCGCCTTGGTGCTCCCTTGGCCCATCTACGTCATCTCACACATCCCGCATGTTCTGGATTTCTGGAAATATCAATCCGTCGGCGAATTGACCGGCG
>JBBRHH010000244.1:0-8610 GCA_038222915.1 Tepidisphaerales bacterium | reverse complement strand
AATCCCAGGCGGCCTGGTCGCCACTGCCCACGCGTCAAGAAGCGTCGGATGATGCCGTACGATCTAATGAACAAGCCTCGCGCGCAATACGCACAAGCCGCGACAGCGCAGGATGTTGAGCCTTAAGCGAATGGCATTCGTGACGCGAACCTTTAACGGGTAAATTCGCCATTCGCCACTTCTCATTCTCAACCATTCGTCAAACGGTGCTGTTCCAATTTCCGCAGTCGTTCCCGTTTCCGCTTCCCGTCGGCAGGACGCAAATCACCGGCCTACGCAGCAGCCTTCCACCTCACCTTACCGCCCGCCCCGCACCACTCGGCCTGCACCGCTTCAACAACAAAATCTTCGCCCAACTCGAAAATTCTCCTTGACACAATCTTTCCCATGATAGCATAATGTTCGGTATGAGAAAGCACTGAAGATTCAGCCAGATCAGGAGGGCCAATCCATGCGGGGAATCATCCACCAATCCACCGGCCGATTCAACAGAAATCTCCAGCTTCCACCAACCGCCCCAATCCTCCGGCGCACACCGCGGCTTGCCCTTCGCGGCCCAATTTCCAATGGTCGAAAGGGGGTGATTCCGGGGAGAAAAGGGGGGGATATTCTGCCGAAAAGGGGAGAAAAGAGGGAGGAAGAGGGGAGATTTCAGGGAGGGTTCGGGGGCGCTTTTTTCCCCGGCGCGGCGTCAGAACCACAACCCAAACATCGTCCGCATGAGCACTTGAGCTCCCCACCCACCATTCCCGCCCTCCCAAACACAATTGTTGCGCGAACATCCACACCAAAAATCGACCCCCGTTCTGCCTTCCGCACTCAGAAATCTGCATTCACCCGCGCGGTCGGTTGGTGGTCGGTTGGTAGTCGTTTGGTGGTCGGTCACAGGTCGGTTGGTGGTCGGTTGGTGGTCGGTTAGTGGTCGGTTTGAAACGACCAACCGCCACCCCCGCCGCATCTCAATCATTTACCAAACAAGCACTTATAAAAAACCGCCTCCACCAAACCGACATCCAACACGATTGCGCGCAATCTATCCGCCCCTCCGCGCTCCCTCGAACGGGAGTGATTTCAGCAATTTTAGAAAGAAAACAACGCGATGCGCGTTGGCCACTGCCCACGTTCAGCACGACAGACGGCTCAATGCGCCGGCTGTGTACTTGGCGCGGAGCTGAGTTTCCAATGCTCCTTCAGCGTCTGCACGATCTCATCGCCGGGGGCGCGCTGGGCGGCGGCGTCAAGGAATTTGGCGGCCTGCTTTTCGTCGTGCACGTTGTAGGCCAGATAAGCAAGAAGGAAGTAGGGGCGGGCAAGAGTTTGGTGGGATTGGGCGAGGTCCTTGAGATCTCGGCCGAGGTATTGGATCCGCTCGCGGCCCAACATGTCGGCCAAGTCGTATTGGGCCATCATCAGGGTTGGATCCGAATCGAAGGCCTCGCGGAGATGCTGCTCGGCCTTCGCGTAGTAGCCAGCGCCAAGTTCGGCATTGGCCCGGCCAAGAAGAACCATCGGATTGTTGGGGACGACCTGCTCGGCCGCGTCGTACTGGTTGAGGGCGGAACTAAACTTGCCCTGACGCATCATGTCCTCGGCCTTGGTAAGCAGGGCGGCGAGGCCTTTGCCTTTGACGCCGGTGGCGAGGGATTCAACCTGCACGGGTTCGGGACGGTCAACCTTGGTGACGCCGGGCTGGGCGTTGTTGGTGTTCTTCAAAGCGTTCTCGACGAGCTCGTGGCTGATGCGCGCGTAGTCGGGAAGATTGAAAGCGGCGAGCCCCTCGGGCTTGGTGGTGGGAACGGCGGCCGGCGTGGGCGGGCCTTCGTTGGCACGGGCAAGGGCGGCCTTCTTCGCGATGTCGGCCTGGCGATGAAGCTCGGCCACAATCACGCGGTTCTTCGCTTCGTCAGTGCTTTCGAGACGGTTGGCGTAGTACTGGTTGAGCTGGGCACGCATCTGCGCGTACTGCGTGCTTTGCTGAATCGTCGGGATGGTGGCGAGCAGTGTGTAGGTGCTCTGGTCAACGCGGATATTGCCGGGAACGGCGGCGGTGTTGATGGCGTTGTCGACGCGGGTGTTAACGGTGAGGTTGGTCGGGGCGATCGGGATTGGATTGATAGCCTGCGAGACCGAACCGTCGGGGGCACTTGGCGGCGTGATGGAGGGATCGATTACCGGGCCGTTTTGGTTGGCCGGATTTCGATTCTGCTGTTGTTGGAGCATGCGCAGGCGGAGGCCTGGGTCGAGCTCTTCGCGCATCAGCTGGATGGTTTGCGGATCGAGAATTCCGCCGGTGGTGGTGGTGTTGCCGTTTTGCTCGCGGACGGCGTCGCGGATTTCGTTAGGCACGATGCTCTGCACGCCGGTGTTGGGATTCATGGTGGCGCTGGGCGGAGCGGGATAGGCGCTGGGATCGAGTTGGCCAGGGAGATTGAGCTCACCGGGCTTGGGGAGGATCGGCCGGGTGAGATCAAGCGGGAGATTAAGCCGCCGATCGGCTGGATCCTGATGCTGCGCCGGCGGGGTTGGGACAAACCCCTGGTTGTTCGGCGACTGGCTGAAGCCGGGCGGCGGCGCGACGGTGGTGGTCGTGCCGAAGAACGGCGTCGACTGGTTGGGGAGGCGAGCGCCGCCGGTGTAGGGCTGGGCGACGCCGGTGGAATTTTTGGTAAAGGTGTCGACCTGCGAGCCGGCGACGTTGCCTTGGAAAAGACGCGGATCGGAGTAGGGGAGAGAGCCAGTGAAGGCGCGGCCATTGCTGACATTGCCAAAGACGACGTCGTTGTTGTAGGCGTTGTTGTTCCGATAGCCATTGACGAGATCGGGAGGCCTGGCCGCGGGGGTGTTGTAGCCGCCGGAGCCAAGCTGGTTGTTCGCATCGTTGGCATGCCCATCCTGTCCAACCCGCTGCTGGGCGGTGGCAAGGGTGGGAACGGCAAGCAGTGCGCCGAGGGCGGCAGTCAAAAGCAGGCGGCGGGTGTTGGGAGATTTGGTCATGATGAACCTCAACTTCTATCCATAGTATATCGACGTTGGACGTGTTTGGGGTGGGAAAAGTTGCGGCCGGAGGCGAGAAATGGGAATCGAACGTCCAATTTGCGGCACTTTGCCGAAATTCTTAGAGGTTCCTGCGAATCGTGGAGGGCATTGTGGCGCGATAGGTACGCCTTCGGTTCAATCTTTCGAACTTCGCCGGCCAGGCAGTTTTGCGAGCGCTCTTTTCAGGGGCGAGACTGGCGGAGGCGCGGTAAGTTTTTCAAAGACCGCCTGCTGGCTTTCGTGGATGACCAGTTCGGTGGTGCGGGGTTCGGGAAGCAGCGTGGCGATGGCGAGGCCGCCCCAGTATTGGCCGGCGAGCGGGCCGGTGGGGAGCATCCAGCCCTGGATGAAATCCATTTCGACGAAATGGACGTGCGGGTTGGAGGACCAGTAGGCGGCGAGGATTCCGCCGCGGACTTCGGGGTTGCAGGCGTCGTGCATCAAGAGATGGAGCGGTACGAGCGGGCGGTGGCGGAAGAAACTTTCGATGTTGTGGCGGATGCCGTGGGCGGTGTGCTCGCCGTCGAGGAGAGCGAACTGGATCGGCGTTTTGGCTTCGTGCAGTTCGTCGAGGAGATTGGGAAGGGTGTCCTTGGCGTCGCCGATACGAAACTCCACATTCTTGAATTCGCCGAGGCGCTCGGGAACGGTGGTGTCGAAGTCGAGGGAGTAGACTTTTTCCGAATAGGCCGAGACGACCTGGAGGCTGCCGCCAGTGGCGGAGCCGATTTCGATGCTGCAGGTCGGCCGCCATTCGGCGAGGAGGCTGATGAGAGCGTGTTTTTCGGCGTAAGACATCTGCCAGGGAAGGCGGAAGCGGGTGGGCGTGAGATCAAGCCAGGGGTTGTGCATGGCGCAGGTCTTGAGTTTCGGTCCGGCAGAAGCGTTTTTGAAAGATACATTGCGCGGCCAGAGGAATATAGGCCTATTTTTGCGGTTGGGTGGTGGCGGCGGGAATGGGCCAATAAAAAAGGACCATACGGCCGGCGGCGATGAAGAAAGTGAAGGCGAGGAGGATCAGGACGACGCGCTTGCCAGTGGTCGACTTTTTTGGAGTGGTGTCGGGCATTGGAACGATTGTAGGAGCGGCCTACGGTTTTTGCGGATAGGGGATGGAGGTCGTCCACGTGCCGAAGCCTGCGCCGATGAAGATTTTCCCGGTTCCGGGTTGGATGTTTAACGATTGGTTTGGGCCGAGGCGCATAAGGTTGCAGGTGATGTCATGCCATGTTTTTCCGGCGTCGTCGCTCAGGTAAAGGTAGCTTGCGCCGGCGGCGTCGAGGCCCAGAACGATGCGATCGGCGTGATCGGGGTCGAAGGCGAAACGGTTGGCGAAGGGATGCGATTCTTTGGGAGCCCAGGTGCTGGCGGGGATGGTGGTCCAGGATTGGCCGTCGAAGAGGGCGGCGTCGGGTGGGGTCATGGCGATGATGCGATTTGGGTCTCTGGGATCGACTTCGAGCGAGCGGCGGCCCATGTTGTCGCCGGCTTTAATTGGTGGATTCGGGAGCGCGGTCCAGGTGTTGCCGGTGTCGTTGCTGCGGAGAACCTGGCCATCGGCGTAGGCGTAGACGGTGTCGGGTTGGCTGGGGGCGAGGGCGATGATCGGGTGGTCGAGCCTCTTAAATGTTTTGCCGGAGTCGTTGCTTCTGAGATTGTCGGCATAGACGATGCTGGGGCTCGTGGGGTGGAAGCGGACGAAGAAATAGGCGCCATCGGTGTTGGGAACGGGCTTCCAGGATTGGCCGGCGTCTTCGCTGCGGACGAGCTGATTTTTCCAGTAATTGCCGGCGGCCGCGATGACGATTGGATTGTTTTTCCAGTCCGGAGACATGTCGCCGGCGTACATGCCCGTCCAGCCGCGGACTTTTTCTTTGGGCGCGGCGCGACGGAAGGTGTGGCCGGCGTCTTCAGTGAAGACGAAGGCGTAGTCGTAGCAGAAGAAGGCGAAACGCTTGGGGTCGGCGGCGGCGAAGGAGACGGCGGAGTTGCACCAGCCATGGTGGAAGCCGGTGAAGCCGGACATGGAATCGGCAAAGGTGAGGCCGGCGTCGTCGGAGGCGTACAGGCCGCAGGAGAGGGAGGCGATGAGTTTGTCGGCGTTTTTATAGCTCCACGCGTAGCCTTCGAAGAAGCCCCAGCCGCCCTGCTGGACGAAGGAGTTGGCGTAGTTGGGTTTGGAGAGTTTCCACGATTGGCCAGCGTCCTGGCTGACGTAGAGCTTGTCGAAAGAGGCGAGGAGGATGTGGTTGGCGTCGATCGGGCTTTGGGAGAAGAGGTAGGCTTTTGCGTCGAACGCTTTGTCGCCGGTGAGAAGCGGGGTGAAAGTTTGGCCGGCGTCGTCGGAGCGGAGGAGGCCTTTGCCATCGCTGACGGCGTAGAGTCGGCCGGGTTTTGAGGCGTCGGGGGAGACGGCGGTGATGGTGTCGTCGCCGAGTGGTTTGGCGGGAGTGAAGGATTTGCCGGCATCGTGGGAGATCTGCAGGCCGTTTTCGGTAGCGGCGTAGAGGGTGTTGTTGTCGCGCGGGTCGATACGGATTTCGGTGGCAATCGTTTCGGGAAGCGCCGGGAGACGGGCAAATGTCTTGCCGGCGTCTTCGGAGTGGAAGAGGCCTTTTTTGTAGGAGAGGAAGACGACTTGTTTGCCGTCGGGGGAGTAGTCAATGAGGTGGCGATAGCCGCGGCGGGGGTCGTCGTTCGGGCAGGCGAGGACGCGGGTAAATGTTTCGCCGGCGTCGGTGCTGCGGTACAGGCCCTCCTCGGCCATGCGCGGTTTGTCCCAGTCGGGGGAGTCGGCGTAGGCGAGCAGCTCGTCGGGGTTGGTTGGGTTTGCTACGATCGAAGTAGCACCGAGCGTGTTGAAGCCGGATTGGCGGCAGGGGGTCCAGCTTGCGCCGGCGTCTTTGGATCGCCAGATGCCGACAACGTCGACGGCGATGTAGATGCGGTTGTCATCAGCGCGGCAGCGGGTGATGGAGTGAAGGCATTGGCCACCCTCGCCGCCAGTCTGGCCTCGGGCGGCCTGGGCGGGGGAGCGGATGGGGATGGGGGACCACATGGTAGGGAGGGTGGTCGGTTGGGCGACGAGGGGAGACGGAAGGAGGAATAGAAATACGATCGAGTGGACGAGACGCCGGAGCTGCGTGCGGTTAAAATTGAGAGGGATGCGGGACATCGATCTCGAAGAGTATCTGAAATCGTGCGGTGTGGAATGGGAGGAGATACCGCACGACCGGCACGTTGCACTTGAAACCGAATGGGAGCATGTCTACGGGCTGATTTGGGGTACAGGAATGCGGCACAAGCATGGACAGCGGGGTCAACATGAATACGGCCAGCAAATTGCCGAATCGTTCTACGTCGTGCCGTTTCTTCGGCACTTTGATGAAGCCGGTAAAACATGCTGCTCGGCCTACGCATGCCGTGGGAATGGCAAGCTAACCGGACTTGTCTTATTTCCACAATTCGGAGTTCTTTGTCGCCCCCGTCGCCTTTGACTGGACAATGATTCACACGCACGAAGATTTCGGAATTGGTGGGCCGTACTTCATGCGGCGCGACTGGCTGGTCCCAACTACCCGGCCGCGACGTTAACATTTTGCCAGTTCCGCGCGCCGAAAGAACTTGATCCAGCCGCACGCGGAGATGAAGACCATGATCGCGCCAAATATATAAAGAAGCGACATCACAACACTGAGAAAAATGCCTAATCGATCAAACGAAGTTTTCGATGGTATGAGGAACCAGCCAATCCAGATGATGAGGGTGACCAAAACGAAGGAAGTCACCGCCTTGATGATGTGCGGTAACGCTTTGAATCGCCGAAAATGAACAAACCCAACGGCAAGGCTGATCAGCGATGCTGGGTAGGCGATCATAAGCCACAACGTGCAATAGGGGGGAAGCGCGACGGATGCTGTCCATCCAATAATGCTCAGGCTGAGAACAACGATCGCCAATAACCGTGGAGGGATTGGCCGGCGAAGAATAGGCACGGCGCGTTGATTGGTGGAATGTGCAGGAGCGGGCACGGCCCTTTCTACGGTATGCGATTTTACGAAGGTAGCATCGCCAGTTTTGTTTCCGCATTCAGGACATTGGCCAGTCGCTGCCCGCAGATCATACCCGCAGGAACGACAGAGGCCGTTGCGTTTACGATGGTTGATCTGCCGACGGCGATTACTCCTGGCGTATAACCAAAGCAGGGGAAAGAAAGAACTCGTCGTGACAACAAACCATAGTGGGATAAGCAGGTGTGATTCACTGCCGACGAACTGCGAATTGTCGTCACCACTGGAGGACTGAATCCACGCCCAAGTGAAGTATTGAAAAGTGAGCCACCCTTTACTGATGTCTTGCCGGTGCATCTGCGTCTCCCAACCGCGAGCCAGAGGCGTAGTGTAGCTCCAAGGACTGCGAACGGGAGGCAGCGGGTTGAACTTTTTGAACTCCAGGCCGCTCAGATCAAGTTGAACCGTGTAAGTCAGATTGGGCAATGGCGGAGGCCGGAGCTTCGTGCCCGCAGGTGTCCACTGATACGAAAGCGGAGCTTGAAATCCAAAATCGGACATCATGATCCGTGCAACCGTCGACGCGCGCCCAATCCACATGGCCGTTACGCTGAGTAGTGTCAAAAAGCAGATCCCAGAGGAAATCGTGAACAGCCATCGCTTTATTTGAACACGAATTCTCATTGCCATCCCGATCTCACTTCCCAACGAGAACCATTGAATCGCTAGTGCCCGTCGCGCCTTTCTTGTATCACATCCCCCCTATGTCTGCATTCTGGTGGGGCCTTCTGGCTGGTTTGGCTGCGGCCCTGGTTATTTCTGCTTTCGCTGCGCGGGCCGCTTATCGGCGGATTATCCGGTTGCAACTCCGCGCCAAGCAGGCCGAGCGGCTGGCGGAACTTGGGACGCTTACCGGCGGATTGGCGCATGAGATTAAGAATCCGCTGTCGACGGTGCAGTTGAATTTGCAGTTGCTGGCGGAGGATCTGGCGGCCGACAAGCAGATCTCGCCGCGGCTCTCGAATCGATTGAATACGGCGCAGCGCGAGACTACGCGGCTGCGGGAAATTCTGGACGATTTTCTGCGCTATGCGGGGAAGATTGAGTTGGATCGCAAGCCGGTGGAGTTGAACGGGATGCTGGAGGAGCTGGTGGATTTCTTTGCGCCGCAGGCGCAGTTGCAGCGGGTGCAGATGCGCCATCAGGCCGGGGCGGAGCCGGTGATGGCCGAGATAGACGAGCGGATGATCAAGCAGGCCGTGCTGAATTTGATGTTGAATGCGCTGCAGGCGATGGACGATGGAGGGGAGCTGATTCTGTCGGCCGGGAAGCGAGAGGGGGAGGCGACGATTGATGTGATTGATACGGGGAAGGGGATCGGGCCGGAGGCGGCGGCGCAGATTTTTGACGCTTATTACTCGACCAAGAGCGGCGGGACGGGCCTGGGGCTGGCGATGACGCAGCGGATCGTGCAAGAGCATGGGGGGAAGATCACGCTGGCGAGCGAGGTGGGGAAGGGGTCGGATTTTACGATCCACCTTCCGAATTGACTCATCGGTCCATT
>JBBRHH010000243.1:0-8637 GCA_038222915.1 Tepidisphaerales bacterium | reverse complement strand
TGTCCACCATGATGTCACTCATGGCCGCCGCGCCGCTCAGCCTCTGCCCTTAGTTTTAGTGAGGCGTCGCCCGAATCCTCTGGAAGATCCGTCCGGTCACGCCAAATTCCAAATGCCGGATGATGAGAAAGGTCCTCGATTGTCTTCGGCACGGGCATGACTTCTACGAGCGTGCCCTCCTCCGGTTTTTCACCTTCGAGGACCACCACGCCATTTGTGACTCTACCTTTGTACGTCATGACAACCTCATCCGCACAATACTACGGACTGCTCAGCGTTGAATACAGCGGCCAATACAACGGGCCCGCACCCCCGCTTGTAAAAACCGTGTTCACTTCTTGCCACCATCAACGCCCAGAGGAGTTCTTGAACCGACTCATCCTCTTTATCCTCTCCCTCCCCCTGGCCGTATTCGCGGCCGAACCCCACGGCTGGCGCGGCGACGGAACCGGCCGCTACCCCGACGCCAATCCCCCCACCACCTGGGAACGAAAAGCCGTCGATCCACTCTGGGCCATGCGCTGCTCCGCCGTCCGCCCCGCCGCCAACGACGAAAACGCCGGCCGCCCCATCGCCGGCCAGGTCGGCTACATCACCGACTGGCTCATCCTCGGCCCCATCGCCGTCCCCGACGCCCCGGCCGCCATCGCCAACCCCATCATCCCCAACGAATCCGAAGTCCGCCCCACCGCCGGCGAAAAAATCGGCGCCTCCACCTGGACCAGACTCGAAGCCGGCCCCGATATCAACCTCACCCTCGCACTCGGCAAAGGTGAAAACCGCGCCTGCTATCTCCACACGTATCTATTCTCCAAGGCCGCCGGCAAAGTCAGCCTCTGGACCGGCGCACACAACCAGGGCGTCAAAGTCTGGCTCAACGGCAAAACCATCGTCAGCACCACCCAGTCCGCCGACGGCAACGGCCGTCACCGCTACGTAGTCGACGTCGCGCCAGGCTGGAACAGCCTCCTCTACAAAGTAACCCAGGGCGACAAAGGCGGCTGGAGCTGCAGCACCTGGCTCTCTGCCGCCCACCCCGTCTCCTACGAAACAAAAAACGTCGCCTGGATGGCCCGCCTCCCCGGCCCAAGCGTCTCCTCGCCCATCATCGTCGGCAAAAAAGTCTTCCTCGCCTCCGAGCCCAATGAACTCGTCTGCGTCGACAAAGACACCGGCAAAGTCCTCTGGATTCGCCCAACCACCCTCTACGACGCCGCCACCGATGACGAGAAAAAAAGCGCCGGAGCCAAAGGCAAGAGCGCGACTGACAAGATCACCGAAATCAACGACCAGCTCATCACCCAACTCAACGCCGGCATTTCCAAAACCGGCGCATCCACCGTCCAGCCGCTCGTCCCAAAGCAGTACCGCGAGTCAAAAGAAAAGGCCAACCACGAAATCGTCGAGCTCATGAAGGGCGTCGACCCCAAAAAATATAAGGAACCCTTCAAGCAGGACGCCGGCTTCACGTCCCCCACTCCCTGCTCCGACGGCGAGTCCGTCTTCGTCTTCTACACCAACGGCATCGTCGCCGCCTTCGACCTCGACGGCCATCGCAAATGGGTCGGCTTCGAAAACGCCGGCAACGACGAACACGGCAATCACTATTCCCCCGAACTCGCCGGCGATCTCGTCATCTTCTGCATGAACAAACAGGTCCGCGCCGTCAACAAAAAGACCGGCGACGTCGTCTGGCGCCAAAAGATCCGCTCCTCCTCCATGAGCTCCCCGGCTGTAACGAAAATAGGCAACGAGCACGTCATCCTCACCGGCAACGGCACCCTCCTCCGCGCCTCCGACGGCCAGCCCATCGGCGAAGGCAATCTCTTCCAAAACGCCGGCACGCCCACCCCCATCATCGAAAGCGGCGTCGCCTACGCCTTCGGTTCCGGCTGCCTCCTCGCCATGCAGCTTCCCGCCTCCACCGACCCCAAAGCCGAAATGAAACAGCTCTGGAAAGTCCCCCTCTTCGACCACGACCTCGAGCGCGAATTCGGCAGCACCACAACCTTCGAAGGCGGCTTCGTCGCCTCACCCCTCTTCGCCGATGGCCTCATCTACCTCGTCTCCGAAGGCGGCTTCCTCATCGTCCTCGACGCCAAAACCGGCGAATCCGTCTACCGCAAACGCCTCGACCTCCACCCGCGCGTCGCCTACATCAGCCATCCCGGCGTCGCCGCCAGCCCCACCCTCGCCGGCAAATACATCTACATCATGGACAACTCCGGAACCTGCATCGTCCTCAGCCGCGGCCGCGAGCCCAAAGTCGTCGCCCGAAATATGATGGAAAACATCTTCGCCCCCAACGAATGGAACGAAGCACAGGAACAACTCGAAAGCACCGCCGTCTTCGAAGGCAAAACCATGTGGATACGCGGGCCGGAATATCTGTATTGTGTACGAGTCGAATAAAACGCGTTCTCAATTGACATCGATGTTTTGGGAGAAGTCGCCATGAAGTATTTTTGGGTCGGTCTGATCGGCGTATGTTTTTTCAGCGCCGCCGCCTCGTCCCAGCCGGTCAAACCAGCCGGCACAGGTCTCGGCTCCCCGCAATTCAAAGCCTCCCCCGACAAACCCGTCGGCTGGCGCGGCGACGGCTCCGGCCGCTTCCCCGGCGCTCTCCCTCCCACAATCTGGGATCGCAAACAAGCCGGCGCAGGCTACACCACCAAGGGCATCGTCTGGATGACCCCCATGCCCAACAACGGCGTCTCCAGCCCCATCGTCGTCGGCGACAAAATCTTCCTCACCGGCGAAGTCGCCGATCTCATCTGCCTCGAAAAACAGACCGGCCGCATCCTCTGGATCCGCTCCAACTCTGAATTCGAAGGCCTCAGCGACGCCGAGAAAAAGGAAACGCCCGCCGTCGCCGAAAAGCTCGCCCCACTCGCCGAGCAGCTCGCCCAGGCCAACGCCGCCGTCGTCGAGGCCCTCAACGCACAGCTCGCCAACGCCCCGGGCGAAGCAGTGCATCCGCCATTGCCCGCCATGGTCCGCAAGCGCGACATCGAAAAACAAATAAACGACCAGCAGCTGGCCATCGACAAGAAAAAGTTCACCCGCTACTGGGGCCAGGCCGTCTTCGGCTTCGCCGGCCCCACCGCCATCAGTGACGGCAAAAACGTCTGCGCCTTCTTCACCACCGGCGTCACCGCCTGCTACGACCTCGAAGGCAAGCGAAAATGGATCGACCGCGGCAAGGGCGGCGGCAGCGAACACGGCAACTTCGCCAGCCCCAT
Source organism: Tepidisphaerales bacterium (assembly GCA_038222915.1). Classification (GTDB taxonomy): domain Bacteria; phylum Planctomycetota; class Phycisphaerae; order Tepidisphaerales; family Tepidisphaeraceae; genus JBBRHH01. The sequence continues at coordinate 5,395 of JBBRHH010000243.1, read as the reverse complement.
CCTTAGCAATGGCAAGGTCGTCGTCTGGGCCAACGAAATGCGCGGCTACGACATCGCCACCGGAAAGCTCGCCTGGACCACCCCCGCCAAATCCAACAACTCCTACGGCTCCATGTTCCTCTTCAAATCCGGCGGCGAACCCGTCGCCGGTTTCCAGTCCGGCTTCTTCACCCGCATCAAGGACGGCACGGCCATCTGGGACAAGGAAATTTTCGGCGACACCGTCATGACCCCCATCACCGATGCCGACACCATCTACGCCCGCGTCGGATATCCAAAAAACAACAATGAAAAGACCGGCTTCCGAGCCTTCAAAATCCCCGCCAGCACCGAAGCCGGAAAACTAACCCCCGCCTACGAATTCAAAACCGACTGGGCCGACAACGAGCTCACCGTCGACGACAAAAAGAATCCCTTCGATCGCGGCTTCGTCTCCTCCGCGCTCCTCGTCGATGGCCTCATCTACCAACTCACCCAGGGCGGCGGCCTCATGGTCCACGAAGCCGCAACCGGCGAAATGGTCTACCGAAAAGTCCTCCCCTTAAAGCCCCGCACCCACTACTGGGACTGGGCCGGCTGCTCCGCCAGCCCCGCCTCCGCCGGCAAATACATCTACCTCATGGACAACCAGGGCACCACGCTGGTGATTCAGCCCGGCAAACAATACAAGCTCGTCGCAACAAATGTGATCGAAGAATCCCGCGACGGCAAAGAGCAAACCCAGAACAACGCCTCCCCCTACTTCGAAGGCGCCCGCATGTACTACCGCACACCCGGCTACGCCTACTGCATCGGGGAGAAATAAGCTTGAGACAACAGATCGACCTGGGCAAACGGGTGCTTTCCCCCTCGCCCCGTACGCGGGGAGAGGGCAGGGGTGAGGGCCTTCGTGCATTGCGCTTGCTACTCCTGATCGCCTTCACGTGCACCCCCCTCGCCGCCGACACCTTCGGCTTCCGAGGCGACGGCACCGGCCGCTTCCCCGACGCAACTCCCCCCACCGCCTGGTCATCCGACAAAAACGTCCGCTGGAGCACCGTCGTCGGAAAAAGTTACTCCTCCCCCATCCTCACCGACAAGCTCGTCATCCTCACCTCCGAACCAAACCTGATCGTCGCCGTCGACCGCACCACCGGCGCAGTCCAGTGGAAGACGATAATCAAGGCCGCCGATCTCCCCGACGAAAAAACCCGCGCCGCCGCCGCCGAATACGAACCCCCCAAGGCCGGCTCCGGATTCGCCGCCGCCACCCCCGTCACCGATGGCAAATTGATCTACACCGTCTTCTCCAACGGCATCGTCTGCGCCGTCGACCTCCAGGGAAAACGCCTTTGGTCGGTCTACATCGACGCCATGCAGAACACCGGCTACGGCCGCAGCGCCTCCCCCATCCTCTTCGCCGGCAAATTGATCGTCCACATGACCAACCTCTACGCCTTTGACCCCGCCACCGGCAAACAGCTCTGGATCAACGAAGACGCCAAGTCCACCTACGGCACACCCATCGGCACGCGCATCAACGACGCCGACGTCATCGTCACCGCCGCCGGCGATGTCGTCCGCGCCGCCGACGGAAAAATCCTTGGCAGCGAGATCGGCAAGAGCGACCACGCCAGCCCCGTCGCCGCCGACGGAATTCTCCACTTCTTCGACAGCAACGTCTCGGCCGTCCGCCTCGGCCCCGACTTCAAGGAAAAGGAAATCTGGAGCGACACCGTCTCCGACGACGTCTTCAGCTCCCCGCTGATCCACAACCAGATCGCCTTCCTCATCACCGGCAAAGGCGCCTTCTACGCCTACGACACAAAAGGCAAGGCCCTCACCGAAGCCCGCCCGCTCTTCCCCGAACCCGACGCCGCCGCCCAGGCCGGCCCGGTCTCCTACGGCAGCATCACCCTCGCGGGAAAATATCTCTTCATCCCCTCGCGCCAGGGCGACATGGTCGTGCTCGAAGCCACCGCCGAAGCAAAGGTAGTCGCCCGCAACAAACTCCCCGCCGGTAGCGGCGGCACCCCAATCTTTTCAGGCAAGTCCATGTTCATCCGCGACGGCGACCGCCTCTTCTGCATCGGCGCATAAACCACCGGCCAGCGCATACAATCTCCCACATGGCGCTGACTCCCGACCTGATCCAAACCATCTGCGGCCCCCACCCGGCCCGCGCCATCCCCTTCGCCGACCTCCTGGCCGGCCTCGACGCCGCCGTCGCCGCCCGCGATGTCCTCATCACCCGCGACGGCGATCTCGAACTCTACTTCTATTCACGTCAGTGCGTCTACGAAAGCCACTGGAACCTCTTCACCCTCCTCTCCCGCGGCCTAATCCTCGACCGCCGCAACCAGCGCATCATCGCAACCCCCTTCCCAAAATTCTTCAACTACGGCGAGCTCATCGACACCCTCCCCAACCTCCCCTTCGAAGTCTCCGAAAAAATCGACGGCTCCCTCGGCATCCTCTTCCAACACGCCGGCCAATGGCGCGTCACCACCCGCGGCTCGCTCAGCTCCGAACAAGGCCAGTGGGCCACCGCATTCCTGAATCGCCACATCAACGTCGGTGCTCTCACGCCCGGCACAACCTACCTCGTAGAAATCATCTACCCCGCCAATCGCATCGTCATCCAATATGGCTTCGAAGCCCTCATCCTCCTCGCCGCCTACGACCAAACCGGCCGAGAGCTCTCCCGCCCGGAACTGGAAACCGCCGCCTCCGCCACCGGCCTGCGCATCGCCCCCTCCCACGCCTACGACCACCTTCCCCAACTCCTCGAAGTCGCCAAATCCCTCTGCGCCCAGGAAGAAGGCTTCGTAGTCCGCTTCTCCAACGGCCTCCGCGTCAAAATCAAAGGCGAGGAATACTGCCGCCTCCACCGCGTCATCTTCGCCTGCACACCCCTCGGCGTCTGGGAGGCCATGTCCAACGCCGACAACACCGACGCCATGCGCCGCGAGCTCCCCGAAGAGCTCCACCACGATTTCGACGCCATCCGCGCCCTCCTCGAAAAACAACTCGAAGCCATCCTCCTCGACATCACCCAATCCCTCGAATCAACCGCCAACCTTTCCGACAAAGACCTCGGCCTCCTCCTCCAGTCCGGCAAAACCAACCTCTCCCCCATCGCACAAAAATTCCTCTTCTCCGCCCGCCACCGAAATTTCCTAAAGGCCGTCCACGAACCCGGCGACCTCCGCCGCCGCGCCTTCACAGTCTTCCGACCCACCCGCAACACCCTGGAAGGCTACACCCCCTCCAGCGCCATGAAACGCTTCTCCGCCGAAGCCGAATAGCCCCCCCAATCCTGAGGGAGCGACAGCGACCGAAGGATCTGCGCCAGCCCACCGAGACACGCCTGGCCTAATCTGAAATTCTCAAATTTGAAATATTTGAAATCGAAAGCCCCAGCGCCCAGACGAACCACTCCCCCTCACACCTTCTTCCCCCGCCAAAACTCCAGCGCCGTCCCAGCAAACTCCACCGCCGCATCTTCATCGGCAAACGCCCGATCCGGAACAATCAGCGCCCCGCCCTCCGCCGCCGAAGTCAGCTCCCTGGTCAAAACAAAAAACCGTTCCCGAAACCGCCCCGCATGTTCCACATCCTCCCACCGCCGCTGGATTTTCTTATCCAGAAATTCCACGGTGTACCCCGCGCTATCAACAGTCAGCGTGGTAGGCGGCAGCGGATCAGGCTGCCCCGACTGCTTCGCGTGATCGCGCGCCAGATAAAGATGCCGAAGCTGCCGCGCCCGCGCCGCCCGAGGAAAAAGAATCCCGGTGCTGAACCCGATAAAGATAGCCAGCCCCACCAGCAGCAGAATCGAATGCTGATTCCCGCCCTTAGTAAAATAAAAATAAGCCCCAAAAGCACCCAAAGCCAGCAAAGGCGGCCCCCGACGAGCCCAAAGATGCCGCCGCCGAGCCTCCGGATTGATCCGAATGTTGTATTCAGAAAAAGCCAGCACGTCTTCAGGCGTCAGGTGATACTCAACAGTGGTTTGCGGCACGCGTGGATGGTGGGCGAACGGCCGCTGATTTGCAATGCGTTCGCGCGAAGGAGATGCCCCTGCTAATCGCACGGGCGTTCATATCTCCTACTATTTTGCCACGTCAGCGGGAGGTGGAAAGATTGGGGTCAGGCCTGGACGCCGAATGACAGGAAGGAGCAACTGTCACGACGAAGAAACAAAACAAAGTGCAACCGAGGAAATCGGCACCAGAAGCATTAAGGCGGCAATCTGGAGGAACGAAGTTTAAAGCGACTCCAATTCAACATCACGTTGCAACGCCTCTACCGCACCCAGGAAGGCAAGTGGCCCAGCGTCATGTTTTTGAATCAAGGTTCACCGTCAGAAGCATCTCGCTCTCTTGGAGCGCCACGACATCGTGTTGCACGCCGGGGGCAAGGGCAATCAGTTGATTGGCGTGCAGATCATGCACTTGCCCCTCCGCGCTCACTCTGAGATGTCCGTTGAGTACGTGGATGGTTACGACGCCCTTCGTGTGGTGTGGCGGCAGGCGGGTGAGATGGCCGAACAGGAACAGCGAAACCGACGTGGACCCATGTTTATACAAAGTCTCCTGTCGGTGGCCTGCCTCTCCGGCCTGAACTTCCTGTCTGAGCCTCGCCACCACCGCGCTCAGATCAAACCGATGCTGCGGCGCGGCGAACCGTTGCTCGGGGTGTGTTCGCAATCGGGTGGAATCTTCATCGCTCATCAAATACCTCCAGCGGGTGATCTCAAATGTCGGCCATCGAATCAAAGAACTCGTTGTCCTGGGCGTAGCCGCCTCGCCCCTTGTACACATGTTTCACATCCCTCGCGAACTCAATCGCTTCGATCCACTTCACCATCTTAAATCCGAGCTGGTTTTCGACCCGCAGCCGCAACGGCGCACCGTGCACATCCTCCAGCGGCCGGTAGTTCATCTCGTAGGCCAGGAGAGATTGCGCGTGGCCGACGTTCTCGATGGTGTGGCTGTCGTAGTATTGTCCCCCATCCGCGCCCTCGCTGAAGGAGTAAAAGATGACGGCGCGCGCGTCGGCATTCGGTCGAACGAGTTTCATGAGTTCGTCCATCGGCAACCCACCCCACTCGGCGATGCCCGACCAGCCTTGGATGCAATGGTGGAGCGTGATCTGCGTCTTTTTGCCCATGGCCTGCAATTGATCGAGCGACAACTCGACTGGATTCTCCACCAAGCCGTACACCTTCAGACGGTATTCCTTAAAGCCATTGGCGGCGATCGTTTTCCATCGATCGGAATTGGGCATCCGGCCATTGGGCCAGAGGAACGGGGAGATGTCTTCAACTCGATACTCCGTTCGCGGCGCATGGTGGGAGAGCAGCAGCCGGATGACCGGATTGACCAGCACATCCCCCGCGCGCTGAATCGCT
>JBBRHH010000242.1:0-8642 GCA_038222915.1 Tepidisphaerales bacterium | reverse complement strand
TGAAATTGCCGTTTGGGCGGGAATGAAGGCACATCTGCGTTGGTCGCGTGTATGAACTGGCATGCGCACACTTGCACTGGCCCTTGGTCTGTTGTTTCCGCTCGTTGCCGCGGCTGGCGACACTCACCATTATCTGTACGTCGCCACGCCGGGCGTTCGGGCGGATGTGCAGTATGGCGGAGTTGGGGTGCTGATTTTTGATATCGATGATGGCCACAAGTTTGTGCGGCGGATTGCGGTGCCGGGGCTTGGGGATGAGAAGCATCCGGAGGCGACGAAGGGGATTTGTGATTCGGCGGTGACGGGGCGGTTGTATGTCAGCACGCCGAAGAGTTTGAGTTGCCTTGATCTTTCGAACGACAAGCTGGTGTGGCAAAAGTCATATGAGGGAGGGTGCGATCGGATGTCGATTTCGCCGGATGGGAAGACGATTTACGAGCCGACGTTTGAGGGGAAATTCTGGCATGTGATCAATGCGAAGTCGGGGGAGGAGATTGCAAAGGTCGACACGGGGGATGGGGCACACAACACGGTGTTTGGGCGGGACGGGTTGCACGCTTATTTAGCGGGGTTGAAATCGCCGGTTCTCGGGGTGGCCGACGTGAAGACGAATACGCTGGATCATACGGTGGGACCGTTTGGCGGGGCGATTCGGCCGTTTACAGTGGATGGGAAATCGAAACATTGTTTTGTGTGCGTGAACGATCTGCTGGGGTTTGACGTTGGAGATCTGGCGAGTGGGAAGAAGATTCACCGGGTCGAGGTGGACGGGTTTTCGAAGGGCGGGGTTTTGCGGCATGGATGTCCGAGCCATGGGATCGGGTTGATGCCGGACGAGAAGGAGTTGTGGCTGACGGATGCGCACAATCGGCGGCTGCATATTTTTGATAACACGGTGATGCCGCCGAAGCAGGTGGGGAGTGTTGAGCTGCGCGACGAGCCGGGATGGGTGACGTTCAGCATTGATGGACGGTTTGCCTATCCGTCGACGGGGGAGATTGTGGATGTGAAGGCGCGCAAGGTGATTGGTTCCCTAAAGGATGAAGCAGAGCGCGCGGTACAGAGTGAGAAACTGCTGGAGCTCGACTTCAGCGATGGGAAGGCGTCGCTGAGTGGGGATCAGTTTGGGATTGGCCGGGTGGGGCCGTGAGCTGAAACTCAGCGCGAGCAAACACGATCGTGCCTTCGACAACGTCAGGGTCAGACAGCGTGAGATTGGTGCCATTGAAGCCAATGACGAGCTTCATGGTGGGGAGGTTTGATTGGTCCTGAGTGATTACCAGCGCTTCGCCATCGAGCGACCACTTCCCGGATTTCGTGGCAGACAGCATAGTTGTTACGCAGGTGTGGTCGCTACGGATGTCCAACGTAACCGTAGACAGCAGCACTTTGCCGATTTCGGCACCGGATTTGTCCTCCGTTGGGCCTTCCCGATAATCGGTGGCTCTCCATTTTCCAACCACACGCGCGTCACCGCGCTTCCAGCCTGCGGCCAATACCGTGGCTAGGATCAGAAGGCAGAGCAGGACGCCTTTTGCTCGCGATTTTTGGCGTCTTGCCATGAATCTTTCGAATTGCGCTTTTGGCGTTTAATCAAGATGGTGCGTTCGCCGTCCATGGTGCCGCTTCTTGTCGTTAATGTCGGCTAATGGGCCAGGAATGCCGGAAACTTTTTCCGGGGGCCAATTCGATCGCAATTGAACTACTGTCGCTCGAAAGTGACAGTGCCGGCGTTGCCTTCGGGAGAAGTGACCACGAGCTTCTTGCCATCGGAATTGATGGTGGCTTTGAAGGCCTTTTTGTCTTCGCTGTTCATGCCTGGAAGGCCCGCCACTTTTTCCGGTGTCAGGCTGAGCGTATCGCCCTCGAGGGCCCACTTGCCTTCGAGCTTCATGATGATATCGAGGGCGAAGGTGTGGTCGCTCTTGAGTTCGAGGCTGAAGCTGGAGGGCAGGTTTTTGGCTTCGGCGGGGATGGGTTCGGTCTTGCCGCCGTTGCTCATCTCGGTGGCCTTCCATTTTCCGATGACGCGGGATTCGCCGCCTTTGCAGCCGTTGCTGGTGGAGATGGCGAGAACGGCTACGAGCAGGATGAGCGTGTTGGGGAAGATTCGCTGAGACATTTACGTGGTTCTTTCGGTCAGAGGTTTATTTCCTGGCGGATATCATAGCGTCATCTTGTTGTCATGCCACTGCCGGGGATGGGATGATGGGATGGCGCGATAATGCTTGTGGGTGGGTTCCCGAATATACTGGCGAGGACAACCCAATCGCGAAGGACTGTGAAGTTATGGCGAAGCACACAATTGTGGTCATTCCCGGCGATGGCATTGGGCCGGAAGTCAGCAATGCGACCAAGCGGGTGATGGAGGCGGCGGGGCTGAGCGTGGAGTGGGTGGAGCTGCCGGCCGGGGCTTCGGCGCTGGAGCAGGGGTTTGAGAATGTGTTGCCACAGCGGACGCTGGCGGCGATCAAGGCGCACAAGATCGCGTTGAAGGGGCCGGTGACTACGCCGGTGGGGAAGGGGTTTAAGTCGGTCAATGTGCAGTTGCGGCAGGCGCTGAATCTTTACGCGGCGGTTCGGCCGGTGCGGAATCTGACGGGGATCAATACGCGGTTTGAGAACGTGGACCTGGTGATTGTGCGCGAGAACACGGAAGGGCTTTACAGCGGGATTGAGAATGAGGTGACGCCTGGGGTGGTGACGAGCTTGAAAGTGGCGACGGAGAAGGCGTGCACACGGATTGCCCGCTATGCGTTTCGGTATGCGACGCGCCGGCACCGGAAGAAAATTACGGTGTTTCATAAGGCGAACATCATGAAGATGTCGGATGGGCTGTTCCTCAATTGCTCGCGGATGATTCATGAAGAGGAGTATCCGAATATTGAATACGAGGAATTGATCATTGATGCGGGGGTCATGAAGCTGGTGCAGAATCCGGACCGGTTTGATGTGCTCTTGATGGAGAATCTGTACGGGGATCTGGTGAGCGATCTGGCAGCCGGTTTGGTTGGTGGATTGGGTGTGGTGCCGGGGGCGAACATTGGCGAGGACGCGGCGGTGTTTGAGGCGGTGCATGGGAGTGCGCCAGATATAGCGGGGAAGAACGTGGCAAATCCGCTGGCGTGCATCATGAGCTCGGTCATGCTGCTGAACCATATTCATGAAGACGCGATCGCGAAGACGATCAAGGTGGCTTATGACGGGTTGCTGGCGGAAGGGAAGACACTGACGCGCGATCTGGGCGGGACTGCCGGTACGACCGAGTTTACGGATGCGCTAATTGCGAAGCTGAAGTAGGGGGCTACTTCGCGGTGGCCAGGAGCGATGGGTCGAGTGTTGCTGGCTCGTCGAATTTCATGCCTATTTCGAACCAGCCATCGCCGCAGTCCCGGCAGCGGACGGTTAGGCCCAGGAGGGCGCGGTTGAGGGTGCCTTGGCCGGACATCTGGAGGCGGAGATATTCGCCGGCGAAGATTGGGGAAGGGCTGAGGAAGGCGACGCCGACCTGGGAGAGGCTGTGGACGGTGACGTCCATGCTGTGGGGGTCCTGGGATTCGTCGGTGGCGCGATTGTCGAGATGGACGCGGGCGGGGCAGTAGGTGGGGAAGCGGACGCAGGAGCGACGGCCGGCCTTGTCGATGTTGTCGGCGACGACGGGTTCGGGGAGGACGCCGTTGCGGTGGGCGTCCTGCAGGAGGGCGATCCATGCGGTTACTACTGTTGCGTCGTAGCGGGCGGGGGTTTCGGACTGGATGACGGCGACGGCTTCGGCGGCGCTCATGGTGCCCTGTTTGAAGGGTCGGAAGGCCGTCATGGCGTCGAAGGTGTCGACTACGGCGCAGATGCGGCTGATCTTGTCTATTTCGGCATCGCGGAGGCCGAGCGGATAGCCCTGGCCGTCGAGGCGTTCGTGGTGCTGGCGGGTGACGGTGAGGACGAGGGGGGCGACGGCGAATTTTTCGAGGTGGTGTGCGCCAGCTTCGGGGTGGCTACGGATGGTGTTCCATTCGGCGGGGGTGAGTCGGGCTTTCTTGTTGAGGATGTGGGCGGGGACGTACATCTTCCCGATGTCATGGACCATGCCGGCCTGGCAGATCTGGTTGAGCTTCTCCGGGTCGCGCTCGCCGAGGGCGTAGGCGAGGGGGACCATTGCCGTTGCGACGTTGACCATGTGGGTGGCGGTGTAGAAGTCGTGGTTGGCGGTGGCGAGGAGGTGGGAAAAGGCGGCGGGTTCGTTGAGGACCAGTGTGGAGACGGCACGGCAGACGTTTTCGACGCGCGGCCAGTTGCCTTCGAGCTCGAGGCCGCTAAGGAGTTCGTTGATCAACTCGACGGAGGTCTGGTAGATGATCTCGGCACGGATGGAGGCTGCGACGGTGGGGTCGGCGGCCATCTTTGTGAGGGAGGATTCGACCTGCTGGCGGAATCGTTGGTGGTTGGCGATGGGGATGTAGACGAATTTGACCGCGGTGTTAAGGAGACGGCGGCGGTGCTGTTCGGTGAAGCGGACCTGCTGGCCGCAGTAGAGGACGAAGGCGTCGTCGGAGCGGCCTTTGGCGGGGTCTGCGGGGTTGCGTAGGTAGACGGAGATGGCGTTGAACGATTCGACGGGTACGCGATCGAGACAGACGGGCATGTAGCCGGCCTGCGCGGCGAGGGCGGTTGCGAAGCCGCCGGAGAGGAGGAGATCCTGGCCACGGGGATTTGATTCGGTGGTTGGCAGAGTCATTGGGGGCTATCTCCGTAGTTCGCTTCGTGCGCCCAACTGTCGTATTTATCGGAAAGCCAGTGGATTACTTGACCGGTGCGGGTTGGGGGCTCAACCGATGCGGCCTGCAGTTCGATGATAGCAGGGGTAAACGGAATGGAGATGGGATGGAGCTTTCGACGGATCAATTGACTGAGGTATTGAAGTCGGCGTCGCCGGAAGGTTATCGGGACGTTGACCATAACCTGCGGCGGGCGGTGCGGGTGAACCTGCGGACTACGATCAGCATGTCGACGTGCATGGATGGGCGGCGGCAGACTCCGACGCTGGTGATGGTGCGGGATATCTCGGTGCGGGGGATTGGCTTTCTTTTTGACCGGCAACTTCCCGCCGGGCAGCAGATGGTGGTTTACCTTTCCAAGGGGACTTCGAAACCGCTGAACATGCTTTGCGAGGTGGTGCATTGCAAGCGTACGTCCGACAACAATCTTTACAACATTGGGGCGGAATTCATCTGTCCGGTCGGGGCGGATTTGACGCCTGAGAAGACATTGGTGAGCGAGGCCGAGCGCATCCGCAACACGATGTTTTCGTAGCTTTTACTACGATTACGATTTTTGCATTTCTCTCAGGACGCGGTGGAGGATTCCGCCGTTGCGGTAGTATTCGATTTCTACTGGGGTATCGATCCTGCATACGGTTGTGAACTCTATTTTTTTGCCGTCTTCGGTGGTGGCGACGACTTTGATTTCCTGGCCGGGCTTGAGGGTGTCGTCGTAGCCGGTGAAGTCGAAGGTTTCGCGGCCGGTGAGGCCGAGCGATTCGCGGGTCTGGCCTTTCTTGTAGATGAGGGGGAGTACGCCCATGCCGACGAGATTGCTGCGGTGGATGCGCTCGAAGCTTTCGGCGATGACGGCTCGGACGCCGAGGAGCAGCGTGCCTTTGGCGGCCCAGTCACGGCTGGAGCCCATGCCATAATCCTTGCCGGAGAGGACGACGAGGGGGGTGCCGGATTCCTGATATTTGACTGACGCGTCGAAGATGCTGGTGACCTCGTTGTTGGGGAGGTAGGTGGTCCAGTTGCCTTCGGTGCCGGGGGCGAGCTGATTTTTCAGTCGGATGTTGGCGAAGGTGCCGCGGGTCATGACGCGGTAGTCGCCGCGGCGTGCGCCGTAGCTGTTGAAGTCGAGGGGCTGGACGTGGTGGCTGATGAGGAAGCGGCCGGCGGGGGAATCTTTCTTGATGGAACCGGCGGGGGAGATGTGGTCGGTGGTGACGGAGTCACCGACCATGATGAGAACGCGCGCGCCGCTGATGGACTTGATGGGCTTGATCTCGCGGCCGAGGTTGACGAAGAACGGGGGTTCCTGGATGTAGGTGCTGTCGGCGTCCCATTCGAAGAGCTGGCCGCCCCGGACGGGGATATCGTTCCACTGCTGGTTGCTGGATTCGACGCCGTCATACTGCTTGCGGAACATGCTGGGATCGATGCAGGCGGAGATGGTGTCGTGGACTTCCTGCTGTGTGGGCCAGATGTCGCGGAGATAGACTTTTTCGCCGCCGGTGCCGAGGCCAATGGGTTCGTCCATGAGGTTGGCGTCGACCGAGCCGGCGAGGGCGAAGGCGACGACCAGCGGGGGGCTGGCGAGGTAGTTGGCTTTGACGTGGGGATTGATGCGGCCTTCGAAGTTGCGGTTGCCGGAGAGGACAGCGGCAGCGACGAGATCGCCGGCTTCGACGGCGCTGGAGACGGCTTCGGGGAGTGGGCCGGAGTTGCCGATGCAGGTGGTGCAGCCGTAGCCGACGGTTTGGAAGCCGAGCTTGTCGAGGTAGACGTCGAGGCCGGACTTTTCGAAGTAGTCGGTGACGACGCGGCTGCCGGGGGCGAGGCTGGTCTTCACATAGGGCGGGACTTTGAGGCCTTTTTCGATGGCTTTTTTGGCGAGGAGGCCGGCGGCGATCATGACGCTGGGGTTGCTGGTGTTGGTGCAACTGGTGATGGCGGCGATGACGACGTCGCCGTGAGTCATTTGAATTTCGCGGCCGTCGATGGTGGCGACGGCGGTGGTCTTTTCGTCCTTGAGATGTTCGGAGGTGGCGGCGGCTGTCGCATCGTCGCCTTTGCTGACGACGCCTTCAGCGCCCCAGCGGTCGAGGCGTGGGGTGGCGGCTGCGCCGACGTTTTTTTTGTAGTAGTCGACGAGGGCGGATTCGAAGGAGGTTTTGAGGCCGCGAAGCTCGACGCGGTCCTGCGGGCGGCGCGGGCCGGCGACGCAGGGCATCACCGTCGCCATGTCCAGCTCGAGTGATTCCATGAAGACCGGCTCGGAGTCTTTGTTGCGCCAGAGGCCTTGTTCCTTGCAGTATTTTTCGACGAGGTCGATTTGTTCGGGGGTGCGGCCGGTGAGGCGGAGGTAGGTGAGGACCTGTTCGTCGACCGGGAAGAAGCCCATGGTTGCGCCGTATTCGGGGGCCATGTTGGCGATGGTGGAGCGGTCGGCGACGGACATGGTGGCGAGGCCTTCGCCGTAGAATTCGACGAATTTGTCGACGACGCCGTGGGAGCGGAGGATCTGGGTGACGACGAGGACGAGATCGGTGGCGGTAGAGCCTTCGGGGAGTTTGCCCTTGAGCTTAAAGCCGACGACCTGGGGCATGACCATGAAGATGGGCTGGCCGAGCATGCAGGCTTCGGCTTCGATACCGCCGACGCCCCAGCCGACTACGCCCAGGCCATTGATCATGGTGGTGTGGCTGTCGGTGCCGACGAGAGTGTCGGGGAAGGCGACGCCGTCGCGGGTTTGGACGACCTTGGCGAGGTGTTCGAGATTGACCTGGTGGACGATTCCGATATCGGGCGGGACGACGCTGAAGTTCTGGAAGGCTTTCTGGCCCCACTTGAGGAACTCGTAGCGTTCGCGGTTGCGCTCGAATTCTTTTTCGGCGTTTTTGGCGAAGGCATCGCCGGTGCCGAAGAAATCGACCTGGACGGAGTGGTCGATGACGAGATCGACGGGGACGAGGGGATTGATGCGGGCGGGATCGCCGCCGGCGCGTTTCATGGCGGCGCGCATGGCGGCGAGATCGACGACGGCGGGGACGCCGGTGAGGTCCTGAAGGATGACGCGGGCGACCTTGAAGGGGATTTCCTGGGTGTCGCTGGCGTTGGGATTCCAGTTGGCGAGGCGCTTGACGTCTTCGGAGCGGACTTCAAATTCATCGAGATTGCGCAGGCAGCTTTCGAGGAGCACCTTGATGGAGAATGGGAGCTTGTCGATGTTGCCGATGCCCTGTTCGGTGAGGGCCTTGAGGCGGTAGATGGTGAACTCACCGGCCTTGGTGGAAAGCTTTGCTTCGGCTCCGAACGAATTTTTTGTCTTGCTCATGGTCCTCGGTTTGAAAGCGCGCGATTGTATGCGCCGGTCGCCTTCGGGAAAGAGGGCGATGGGCGTTGAAGAGGGGAGTTTACTCGTGGGGGAGTGGTTGTCGATTGGGGAGGAGCGCGCAGACGGTTGGCCGTTGGAAATGTGCGAGGATTGGAGTTTGGGCGGGAATGACCAAGGCCCAATGGCCAACAAAGGCCCAAATCCCAAGGGCCAAGAAATGGGGCGCTTTTTTGCGCGCAATTGGGTTGGATGTCGGTTTTGCTGGGATGGGCTTGTGTAAGTGTTTTGTGGTCATATGGTTGGCGGGAATTGGGCGTGGCTGCGGGCTCGAAAAAACCGACACATAACCGACACACAATGGACACATGACCGACACACGACCGACACAGAATCAGCACACAAACAGACCGCGACCGGCACAGAATCGACACACGATTGACACGGGGAGAGCTTCGTGGCTGTGATCGAGTTGGTTGATGATCCAGCGCAAATGCCTTGGTGATGACAAGGCCGCCGAACGTGACATTCGCCTGATTCTCGGCGGC
>JBBRHH010000241.1:0-8664 GCA_038222915.1 Tepidisphaerales bacterium | reverse complement strand
TGCACCCTTCAAACTGACGTTGAAGCCCCAAAACTAACAACCACTAATCGAACACCGTCATCAGCCGTGAATTTTCCACCACGCTTTCGACCTGGCCATCAGCAAAGCGCGTCACCAGCTTATCCCCCGCTTTAACGCCCTCCGAACTCCGCATGATCGCCCCGGTCTTTTTCAACGTTGTGATCGAATAGCCGCGCAACAAGACCTTCTGGGGATTGAGCGCCTCCAATTGCAGGTTCAGCGTCTGCACGCGCTGACTCCGGTTCAGGCAAAGTTCCCGGGCGATTCGATGCAATGCGGCCTCGGTCATTCCAATGCGCTGCAACGCCAAACCGATCGCGTGCCGCGGATGCCTTTCGCGTATACCACCTACCAGGTTTGCGAGTCGATCCTGGCAAATGCGCAATCGCTGCGACATCAGCCGGCGCAGCATGTCCGACCGCGCGTCCAGTCGGTTGCGCCAACGCAGGATTGTCAGGCCGGGGCGGTGTTCATCGAGTCGTTTGCCTTGCGAGTGCAGAAACACCTGAAGCTTGCGAAGACGTGCGCCCAGCGTCTGCGAAATCTCACGCTGGCGGTGGTCCAGCAACTGCCGCAGCAAATTAACCCGATCCAGCGGCCGACGAAACACTTCGTGCCGCTCGATGTTCGCAATGCCGCGCCGAGCCTGCTCCAGCCGACCGAATATCTCGCGACGAAGCCGGATCGCGATCGCCTCCGTTTCCTCCGCCGCCGTCCTCCAGTTCGCGCTCACAACCTGCGCCGCCTCAGTCGGAGTATGTGCATGATGGTCCGCCACAAGATCGGCAATGGAAGTATCAATCTCGTGGCCAATCCCCGTCACGATCGGAATATCCGAAGCGGCAATCGCTCGCGCGACAACCTCCTCGTTAAACTCCCACAGATCCTCCAAAGATCCGCCGCCGCGGGCAAGGACAATCGCGTCCACGCCTCCCAACTCTTCCGCGTTCCGGTTGATATCGTGCAACGCCGAGGCAATCTTCTCCGCAGACCCATCCCCTTGCACCGGCACATGGAAAAGCAGCAGATGCAGCCACGGAAACCGCCGCAGGACTTTCAGCATATCCTGCAGTGCGGCCGTTTCGCGGCTGGTTACCAGCGCAATACGACGCGGGTACGCCGGCAGCGGCCTCTTCGCCTCCGCATCAAAAAGCCCCTCGGCCTCCAACTTCGCCTTCAATTGCCGAAATGCCAGTTCCAGCGCGCCCTGCCCAAGTGGGTCGAGCCGCGCCACGTAAAGCTGATAATTCCCCCGCTTCGCAAACACCCCGACCCGCCCGGTAGCAAGCAGTTCCATCCCGTCCCCGGGCTGAAACTTCAGCCGCACCGCCTCGCTCTTAAACATCACACAATCGATGCAAGCTTCTGAATCCTTCAAAGTAAAATAAAGGTGCCCGCTAGCCCCATGCCGCTTAAAATTGCTCGCCTCCCCCCGCACCACCACACCAGAAGGAACCCCAGACTTAAGCGCCCGATCAATAGTAGCCGTCAGTTCAGAAACACTAACACTCGCAACCGGCCCAGCGCCGCCAGCCTCCACAAGCGCGCGCGGCGTAGCAGCAGCGCGCTTCCGCTGCGCCACCTGCTGGTGAAAATCAAAAAAGTTCATTCCGGCCATGGCTTACCTGCTGGAATTCAAAGACCACCAGGCGAGGGTACACCGAGCATTCGACAAATGCTTTTTGCCGTTCCGCGTTTGATTACTCGATGTCGTGGTATGGGCGCTTGGGCCAAGGTTCGCCCGTTGATCCAAATATCGTGCTTGCCACCGGCGTGATGGAAAAAGCAACCATGAGTGCGAAGGTGCCGTTCAAGTTCTCGTCGATTCACGTGATCTTCGTTAGGCGCGCAACATTCGGGGAGACAGTCGCTTTAGTAGTTTGGCGCGAGATTGCCTTAGTGCCTTTAAGGCATCCCGAGCCATCTCGAAGGCTTCACTGACAGTCTCGGCTTCCGTGACAAGAGTGGGCTCGAGCGGAGAAGTGACAATGAATCCACCTTCCTCGGCCTCTTCGAGCGTCAAAACAAGCTTTCCATCACTGACGGTGTACCGTTTCATGTTTTCTCCACGCACACAATACCCCAGACAATGTCCAATTCTCAAGTAAATTAGACGACCCCAACTCGCGATCGATGGACCCATCCTACCCCGGCCCCGCGCAGCTTCGCCACCAGCGCCGCACTTCCAGACTCCTCCGCCAGCTTCCGCTCCCCATCGGTAATTGGCACCACCCACAGCAGATTGACCGCATCCCCACGAAACGCCGGCAGGGCAATTCGCGGCGTATCAACCGGATCCTTCAACAGAAGGATGCTCGTAAACAGCGTGTCATTGTTCGTCGGAAAATTAAACCCGGCCACCGTGTGCCCATCCCCAAGCCACGAAAACTGATCCCACGGAAAAGCAGCCAGCGCACTCATCGCCTGCGGCACGTCGTCCGCAAAAGCCGCCAGCGCGCCTTCAATCCCGATGGCCAGCTCAATGCGCCGGGCATCGGAAGGCTCATCCACAAACTGTTCAACGACTGGTTGCGCGCGAACGGATACGCCAATGGTCATGAAAATCGTAGCGTCCTGATGCACATACCGCGCAAGCGCCTTCGGCGGCCACTTGTTCCCATGAATCGCATAGTAGTTTGAAGCCGCGCCAAGAATGGGCTCGAACGCTCCCCGCAACCCCGAATTAATCTGCGGCCAGGGATTGCCGTCCCAGAATTTCCAGTATTCAGTCGACTGAATAACCCGGTCGAAAAGAGCATTCGACTCCGGCGTCCCCAGCGGCCAGCAAATCGGACTCTGCTCAATACAATCCCGCGCATACCCCGCAAACCCATTGATGCCACTCCACCCCGGAATAATCCCCACGATCTGATCGCTCTCAAAAAGCGCCGCTGCATCCCCTTCTTCAAACCACACAAACCGCAACGAACCCGCAACAGGCGGCGCCGCTCCCTCGGGATGAGCGCAAAACTCCGCCGGCAGTAGCGGAGGCCGGCCCTCGCGTATCGCCGTCTCGTCCAGCTCCGCCGGAGCCGGCACCAGGTTCCGCACCCAAACCGTCTTCATCCCAAACGAAGATTTCTCCCCACCCCAGAGGGAGAAGAAAATCCCGTCGCCATGACGCTCTACCAGCGCCTCAATATTGCCGCCCGGCGACTGTTCGCTGAGCAAGACCCGCTCTACCGCCATCTGTATTACCTCTCGGCAGGAGTCTTACGGGCAGGGGGGTAGTGATGCAAGACTGGGCAATAAACCAGAAGGCCCGGGCGGCGACTCGCGAAGTCGCTGCTCGGACCTTTGCTGGCATCGAACCGATTCTAGAGAGCAACATGCTCCGGGCCTGGGCCCGCCTCGGTCCGCTCAGCATGCCGCACGCTTTGACACGTGCAACACACAGACGGTTCGCCGCGACCGTTTCCGCCGCGGCGGCGCACCCAACAGGGTGGCGTGGCGGTTTCCCGACTGGACGGCCATGGGATTTCGCTCTCCCGGACCCGTTCCTAGGATCGGGCCGGCCCTGGGCACACGTTACCGTGCACTTCGGGCAGCCCTGGGTCCGACGCATTGACCTGGTGGGGGACTCTCTCCCCGCGATGCCGCTGCGCCGCTGGCGGCGACGTTAACCCGTATTGCTCGTGGAGCGTTTTAGCGCTCTATTTCGGGTGGCCACGTCGCTGGCCGCCGACTCTCGCCGTGCCCGCTCTTGATGCTTCGCACGGAAAATCCATTTTCGAAAAGTCGGACTCCGTATCAGGAGCCTTCTCCAATTTCGCCGGTCGTTTTCACGCCCGACGACGAACGAAAATATACCGCACATTGCCGTCGAAAACCGAGAAATTTCGGTTTGTCAGAAAGGAGTTATCCACCGCCGCTCGCAAGCCACGCTGGAACAAAATTTTAGATGGTGGACAACCCGGTGGATAAGCTGCGGCAAAGCAGGGCGCGGGAAAATCTCAGCACGACTTTCGCCGGCCGCAGTTCGGACAAAAGCGTCCATGTTCTGGAAACGATGCTCCACATGCCCTGCAAATTCCCGGCGGATTCAAACGTGTCGGGCACGAAGTCTTCCCAACCGCGTTGAGAATCCACAACACCACCAGCACCACGATCGCCACCGGTACTTGGCCACCGAGAATAAAAAATGCCATGGTCCAGATCTCCGTTGCAGCATCATGCATGGACGAAAAGGGACGATTGCCTCAAAGGCTCGTTCAATGATAGCATCGCACTTCATGGAACTCTCATCCGAGAACCAACGGATTCTCCTCAACCTCGCCCGCCAATCCATTCGCGACGCACTCGCGGGAAAATTTCGAGTTGTTGTTCCCGAGGACGTTGATCCGGAGTTACTTCAGCCCGCCGGATGTTTTGTCACTTTGCACCAAACGGGATCGCATCAACTCCGCGGGTGCATCGGCCGAACCCAATCAGTCGACCCACTCATGCGGACCGTGCAGGAAACCGCCGCGGGCGCCCTGCAAGACCCGCGCTTCGAAAATTGGCGCATCACCCCCGCCGACTTGGGCGCACTGGAAATCGACATCAGCATCTTGTCCCCTCTTAGCCCGGCCAAAGACGTCCTCGACTTCGAACCCCAAGAGGATGGCATCCACCTCGTCTTCGGCCAAAAGAGCGGACTCTTCCTCCCCCAGGTCGGCCGCGAAACCGGCTGGACCCGCGAGCAACTCCTAGAGCGCCTCTGTATGGAAAAGCTGGGACTCTCACCGCTCATCTGGCGTAACCCCCACGCCAAACTATTCCGCTTCAGCACAATGATCATCGGGCCAGAGCCGTTCCAAGCAGGATCGCTGAAGGCCGCCGAATCGCGCTAGTCCTCAAGATCAGCCAGCGCCACCGCCCGAACAAAGGCGTCGATCTTCTCCCGCGACTTCTTCCCAAGGCTACACTCAACGCCACTACTGACATCCACCGCAAACGGCCGCAGATCCCTGACCACTTGTCCAACCGTCTCCGGATTCAAGCCACCCGCAACAACAATCGGCGGAAGCCGATCGAATAAACCGTTGCCGATGTGCTGCTTGATCGAAGACCAGTTGTTCGCTTCACCCGTCCCACCCGGCTGCTTCGTATCCGCCGTCTCCAACACAAACCCTGTGAGGTTCGGAAGGCTCGACACTGCACGCTTCCACTCTTCCACTTCCCCCTCAAACCCGACGGGCGCAACTCGAAGAGCCTTGATCACCCGAAATGGCGCAAGCGCCTTCACCTGTTCCGGCCTCTCATGGCCATGCAACTGAATATGCTGCAACCCAAGCTCCCGGCAAGTTTCCTGAATCGTCAAAGTTGCTGCATCCACGAACAACGCCACCGGTGTCAGAAAAGGCGGCAGCACGGCAAGGATCTGACGCGCCACGTCCAAGCTCACGTTCCGCGGCGACGGACCATGAAACACCAACCCAATCGCATCCGCTCCCGCCTTGGCCGCGTCCAAAGCGTCCTCAACCCGGCCAATCCCGCATATCTTAATCCGTGTCCGCGCCATGTTCGTATGGTATGAACCCCCGTAGACCACAGCAAATAGCGAAATCACTCAGTAAACGCCGCTTCCAGCCGATAACGCACTTCGGCAAATATGGCTAACCTGCCATGCCGACGCCTGTCTACTGTGTAGAGCGCCCTCAGGTGTGTAAGATCATTGGGCAACCGACTATGCGGCTACTACTGGTTATTATCGCCACCCTCTTTGCAGCCCACTCCGTGGTCCTCGCCGAGCCCTCTCGCATTGCGCTGGAACAAAAGCAACGGGCTGAGACGGCCCGTGCGGCTCGAGCTCGCGCCTTGTCGAGCCTCTACCGCGATGCGGCCGCCGCCCCCGTCGGCGCTGGCCTGACGCTGGGCCAGTATCTCGACCGAGTCAACGGGGTTGACTCATTCAAAGACACGCTGGAAACCGCCGAAGAAATCGGCGGCCCCCGCTGGATCGACGCAAAGACGTGCCAGGTGCAATGGGAGATCACAGGAAAGCGCGTGTACGACGCAGTCAAGCTCATTGTCGCGCAGCACCCGGATGGTCCAATCAATCAGATCAAGCTGGAGCATGCCTCCGCCGGATGGATCAAGCGAAGTTTCTGCGGCGTCGGATCCAGCGCCGAAAACGGCGCACTCGCTCAGGTGCAACCCGCAGCCCTCGGCGGCCAGTGGGAAGTCGTCAGCAAAAAATCACGCGAAGAAGCCCTCTCCGCCGCCAAAATGAACGCGGTCCGAAGACTCTCCGACAGCATCAGCAAAGTTGCCCTCGACCCCCACTCCACCGTCGGCGATACCCTCGACAAAGAGCAACAGCAGTCCGTCGAAAGCTGGCTCTCGTCCCTCCCTATTGGCCGCGTCGAATTCGGCCGAGATCTCAATGTCGACGTGACGCTTGTCGTCGACGAGCCACAGTTCTTCGACGTAGTAAAAACAGCCGTCACTAAATCAGCCACGACACAGCCTGCCCATCCGGCCTGGGCCACAGTTGAAGAAGAATTTTACGACAAGATGGCCAGGCCGGTCGGACGTTCACAGGCGGAAGCCGATCTAGGCGAACCAAAACACGCCGCCGTCAGCCTGCCGCGCCAGCCACCCGTATGGGTCGAGGGCGATCTCGGCTCGAGCGGCTTCAGCGGCGGCGGCGAAAAAGAACCTCTAAAAATCGCCCTCCGCGCAGAATCCGACGCCAGGACAAAGCTTCGCGTTCGCGTCGAAGCCCTGCCACTGGACAAGACAACCACACTCGGCGAAGCCGCAAAGAGTGATCCACGAATCGCCGCCGCCATTACCCGCGCAGTCAGTCGAGCCAAGGCCACGCGAACCGAATACATGGGCGAGGCCGGCGCTCGCGTGTGGATCAGCCTCGATCTTCATCACGTCTGGGAGGAGTTGCAGCGATAGTGGGGTAGTCATGCCGGTCATCACCAAAATTGTCGAGCAAAGGCGGGCCGCCAACCGTCGCAACATTTATCTTGATGGCCAGTTCGCGTTCGGCTGCAATCTAAACGTCGTAGCCCGTTTCCGCCTCGTCGAGGGGATGGACCTCACCACAGAAACTGTTACCGAGATTCAACAGGGCGAAGTCCGCCAGGAATGTCTCGACAAAGCCTTGAGGCTGCTGGAAAGCCGCCTGCACAGCCGGGCTGAACTGTCGCGCAAGTTAAAACGTCACGAATATGGCGATCCAGTCATCGAAGGCGTACTCGACGACCTAACCCGCATGGGCTACGTCGACGACGAACGTTTCGCAAAAACCAAGGCCCTCACCGTAGCCGAACATCGCCATCACGGCCGGCGCCGCGCATACATCGAGCTGATGAAATCCGGCATCAAAGGAGAAGTCGCCCAGCGCGCACTCGAGGACGTCTATTCCAAAACCGATTCCAGCGCCATGGCCCGTCAGATTGCCACAAAGCAGGCCCCGCGCCTCCGCAATCTCGACCGCGCAGTCGGCCGGCGCCGGCTCATCGGCCTCCTGCAAAGGCGCGGCTTCGACTTCGACACAATCCGCCCAATTGTCGAAGAAGTTCTCGGCAAGCACGCGCCCGGGGATGACTAATAAAAGCATCGCTTTGCGTTCATACGATCAAAATAATCTATATCGATGATCCAATCTGGCCGAGATAGAGGAAATGAGTGCTATTCCCGCCAGAGGACAAAGAAATGGACTTCGAACAGATCACATCCGTAGCGCAAATTGATGCGCCCTTAACAGACTTATTTACAGACGAGGCGCTGGATCGCGCAATCGATCGCGCGGGCCACGCGTCCGCCGCGACCGTCGCATGCTACGTCGCCGCTCCCAGCGATGAAACCGAAGACGGACCCGCTTCCGTCGAGGTGGCCGTCGAATTCTTCCTTACGCCCTCTTCCCTCGAAATCTTCGAAGCTCACTTGGAAAAACAGCTCGTCCGCGTCAGCCGTCGATACGCTCGCGAACGACGCGAAGGCCGCCTCGGCACCTTGCTCGTTCGAAGCGTCCCGGCCGGCACCTTCCACCAATGGCGCGTCGCACGACGCCGCATGGACGATATCCGCTCGGCCGCGCGCTGGACCACCGACTATTCACTCGTAAAGGGCATCGTCCACCAGGGACGAATCGGCTGGAGTGAGTGGCTCTGATCTCAACTCAGGTCGCCAGTGTGTTGGAGTGATCGAGTGCCCCAAACCGTCGATTCCTCCCCGCAAACGAGCGAATCGCCGCATGTAGCTGGCCAATCCCAAAATCAGGCCAAAGCTCGGGGCTCACAAACAACTCCGCATAGCTGATCTGCCACAAAAGGTAGTTGCTGATCCGCATTTCCCCCGCCGTCCGAATCAACAGATCCGGATCAGGCATGCCCGCCGTGTAGAGATGATTCGAGATCGTCGCCTCGTTGATATCCCGAGACGCCAATTCCCCCGATTTCACCTTGTTCGCAATCGCCTGCACCGCATCGACGATCTCCGTCCGACTGCCATAATTGATCGCGAGCACCAGCGTCAATCCATCGTTGTTCCGCGTCATATCCAGCGATTTCTGCATCTCCGCCAACACCGGATCAGGAAGCTGATCCGTCCGCCCAATCTGCCTGAAGCGAATATTGTTCTCCATCATCACCGGCCGCTGTTCCTGCAGATAATCGATGTACATCTGCATCAGGCACGAGACTT
>JBBRHH010000240.1:0-8773 GCA_038222915.1 Tepidisphaerales bacterium | reverse complement strand
ACCATCAGGTCCGGTTCCGCATGCAGGTCGCTCCGAAAGCGCTCCGCGAGCGTTTTGCCGTACTCGATGGCCTCGGAATTCAAGCGAAACTGCTTTCCGATCCGGTCGCGGACGGGCACGCCGTCTTTCATGTCGAAGTAGAACGTTTGCACGTCATGGGCCTCTTTTTCGTGGGCTGACGGTGGCTTTGCGTGCTGCCGCCCCTCCGCCACGACAGGAAGTGGCCAGCCTGGCACCGCAAAGGCCAGCCAACAAGACGGCTACGGGATTCACGGGAACTGCGGCTTGATCTGGCGCAATCCGGAAACAACGAAAATCGGCCCGGCATGGGTACAAAACTGGCCTGCCGCGGCCGGTCACGGGAGCGGATCGCCCGCCTTGCGCCGAGCCCTGATCGCAGCTAATGGAACGGCATCGGAGCGTGGCGCAGCCCGGTTAGCGCACTAGTCTGGGAGACTAGGGGTCGGAGGTTCAAATCCTCTCGCTCCGACCATTTAATTAAACAAAATCAATGCTTTCTTTAGGTGGTTGGTTTGCAGGCGACCGCCCGTTTGCAGAGGGTTTGCAATTCTGTTCTTCAGTCGTTCGTGCGGGCCGCGCGTTCGAACCGCTTCAGCGACCATCTGACGCCACCGAATACTGCCCAACGGACTGGAGGGCAAAGGTGTCGAAGCCGAGTAGGAACAGCCCAACATTTCGTGGTGAGGGCGGGCGCGGTTCAATTGTCTCCATATTTGCGATTACTTGAAATCCGGCGGCTGTGGCCTCCGCTTGCTGTATTGATCCACCGACTCGTTCGTCGACACCATCCCGAATCAGTCGATGCAGCGCCCGTTTGGGCGCATCAAACGCGACGATCTCATGCACCTCCCCTCTGGTCCTCGCATTCTCGAGTTCACTGTTGATTCCATCAATCAAAAGGTCCGGGGCACTGCCGATTACGATTACTGATCCGTCGCTCTCACCCGCAAGCCTGATGGGCGTCAAAATTCGTTCGTGAACTTCTACTCGAAACCCACCGTCGATTACAGGCCTTAACTCGAATGTTCGCAGCGCATGCTGACGCGGACACCATCCGAAGACGACTGCCAAAAAAAGCCCATCGTTTCCTGCCAACTGTCCAACCTCACGCATGTATTCGGCGGAGGCTCCGGCTACAAAGTGTGCAATTTCATTCAATGCCGGTGGCGGGGAATCCGGCACCCCAGTTAGCTTCGATAGGAGTGTATTCGACAACGCATGGGCCGCTAGCGCACTCAGAGTTGAGCCGCTGTATGCAAAGCCAACGTCAGATCGGTAGACGACCCTGTCGAAACGACCACTTGTGCCGGGCTGCTTGCACACAATGGAGAGAGGAAGCAACTTCGGACCATGCTCTGTCAAAATGTTTCCGGCGCTCCGAACGATCCGGGTATCCGCGACAGCCATTAGCTGGTTGTCCGCACGCCATACTGCGACCAGGGTCACTGCTACTTCCTTGCGAAATTATGATTGCGCGATTTTGTCACGGTAATCTTCAAGCTTCTGGATGGCGTGCGCCGCCAGCACGCCTTTGCGGATAGGTGTCGATCATTTTTTGCGCCTTGTCGACGGTCCAAGTCATGGCCTCGGCGATCTCCGGCGCGGTGGCGCCAGCCTCGGCGAGCAGCGTTGCAGCGGTCCCACGGTTGTCGTGGAAATTAAGATCGTCGGCCTTCACTGCGTCGGCGTCCTCCGGCCAGTGTTCGTTGAAATAGCGTTTCGCGTATGCCTTCCCGGTTGGGGTCAGCATCACAAGCGCACCGGTGCGGGTCAGGCCGCCAAGGTGCGCCTTCAGTCCGCGCGTCGCTGGAATCCAGACCAGCTTGCCGGATTTGCTCGATCGGATTTGGACCTGTTCGCCGTTGTAGCGAGCCCATGGAAACTTGCGGATATCGCCCGCCCTCATACCGGTGTTTCGGACTAGGTACATTGCCGTCACCATCGCCGCGCGCGCGGTCTTGATGAACTCAATCTGCAATTCCTGCGACCATTGTCTTGTCGGCGCGGTCGCTCTTGTATAGCCGCTTGAACGTGTCCAGTGGGTTAAATTTGATGACGCTCTTTCCTTTCGCGTAGGAAAGAACGCGGGCGAGGGCGGCAACCAGATTGTCGGCGGATCGGAGGGAGGTTTTGCCAAGTTCGTCATGCCACGCCAACGCGTCGCGGGTCCCCGCACATTCACCATCACCCGGCCGCTGCAACAGGAAGCCGAACAGACTTATGCCGAAATCCGCCGAATCATGAGGACTAGGACAACCTCACCATGAGTTCTCTGCATTCAAGGCCTGCCATGTTTTGAAGACGGCATCGACGCACGAGCGGACATCATGAAATTCGTCTCCAATCTTGACCTTAATGTATCTCACGCTTCCGCCGATTGGGGTCTCCCCAATAGCTGCCTCGCCGATTGAGCCACCGACTTCTTCGACAACCGTATTGGCGTTTCCGTAGAGGATTGTCCGCGACCGCCGTTGGTCGAGGACCATGTGCTTCGAAGCGTTCGCCAAGTCGGTCACGATGTCAAAATTGCTATTGATCTGCGCCAATTCCGACTGGAACTTGTTTGTTCCGCTTAGCTCCGACTTGGATACACCGCGACTCGACCAAAGCTTTCCTTCGTGTTTTGCCCATACCCAATCGCGGTAGCTGAGCAGCGACGTGCAAGCATGATATGCGGCACGAAGGTTCGGTTCGGTTTGGAGAAATTCAGCCACGTCGGTTGCGACGATATGCTCAAAAAACTCCGCAGGTGTTTCGATCTTAAACATCATTTCCGTGTCCTTCCCACCTGCCGTGTTGAGGAAAAGTAAGTTGTAGCTGATCAAAAATATATCTCAAACCGCCAACCCTTTGATCTGACTCTCAATGCGCAGTCAGCACCAGCTTAACATTCTGTTTTTCCAAACACATGGTCTTGCCGCCGAATCCCAGATCGAGCATTTCAGATCCGTGCATCAACAACCGGCAGGATCATCAATGACTGAGAACTACATTCCCGATACCGACTACGCCAAACTTGTTGCCGCACTGCTCAAGGTCGCGACCAGTCCGGGATACGACATCGAAAACGAGATCAAGACCGCGCTCGGTGAGCACGGCGACATCTGGCCAGCATCTATTTCGTCTGATGTGGCTGATCAGCCACGGGCGGCAGTTTCGGCGCCCGCGAAAACACCCCTGCTACATTGATCGCTTCATTAATCAATTCGACGCGCCGCCATGGCTTGCCATGGCGGACCACTCAGCGGTTGCGCAGCGAACGCGCGACTCGCGGCCAGATAGCGATAAATCCTATCGCAATCCTATAGCCGCCGTGATCTGACAATCGCCCTGATCCGAGCCCGTGCTGACCTCTAGCACCAAGTCACTCTTGCCGAAGATCATCCCTCGCGCTTAGATTGCGCGGTGGAGAGAGCACTATGGATTCGAAAGCCGGCTCTGGCTGGGGGCAACCTAAATTTTTACTTTGTTCGAACTGCTTTCAAGATGTCGGCCTCAAACTTGAGGCTGAACGCATTGGACGTTCGATCAGACCCAAGAAATCGTGCCCGCACTGCGGAAGAAGAGACGGCTGCACCCTCGACAACAGAGCTCTTCATGAGCTTCAGCAGCAATTCTTCTCACGAGCCACCGCACCGAATCAGTTCCGCAACGAAATAGCCGTTCTCGGGGTCGTCGAAGACGAGCCGCCTGATTTCCCGATCGACTTGAAACTGCGGCCAGAGGCGCAAGCCGACTGGGCGTTAATGCAAAGCAAGATAAACGGACGATTGTTCTACCGGTCGCCAAGATTGTTTTACCTCGGCATCACCGATCATTTCGGTATGCACAATAACCTTCCCAAGGAAGTCGTGCGTGACGACATCATACCCAAGCTACGCTTTGCCGAAATCGAACCCACAGCAATTTTTTACCGGATACGGCTTAACGTGCCAGGAGCAAATAAATTTGAAGAAGGGCAATACGACTCGCCCCCCAACCCGAAGCGAAGGGGTTTCGAGAGATTCGACAACCCAAAACTTCCTATCCTTTATGGTTCACCCAATCTGCAGGTTTGTATCCATGAATGCAAAGTGACGCTGGCAGACGAAATCGTCGTGGCCACACTCGCGCCCACTCAAGCGCTTAAGTTAATCGACCTATCGGGAAATTACGACCAGCCGGACGGTATTGATTCTTTCGAAAACCTTTTTTGGTTCTTCCGTGGTCTCATGAACGCAAATCATCCCCACGTCTATCGATATTGCCGCCGCATTGCTCAAACTATCCGTGAAACGACCAATGCGGACGGGTTTATCTACAACAGCTATTATACCAACGTTGCTGGCGACACGGGCGGCAAGACAATAAACTATGCGCTCTTCGGCCGCCCACTAGCGGACGGCAAACTCAAGGTCACGTCGATCAATACCATCCGGTTAAATCGCATTACTTACGATTATCATCTTGGGCCGCTGTTCGCCTAGACCACGTCCGGGCAGAAATCGAACACATGCGCGTCCAGCTAGGAAGGCAGCGTAAGGGGATCCTTCTTGTGGAAGAGGCTATTTGGTGCCGCAACCGTGGCGGGCGGGTTCTTGCTTCGATATGGTCTGCCAACTTTAGGGTGAGAGTAGGTAGATTAGGCACTTTTTTGGGGGGACTAAGATGATCTACGTGGGATCGGCTATCATTGTAATTGTCATTGTTGGCTTCCTCCTTCAGGCCCTCCACGGGGCTATTTGGCGTCGTCCTAGCGATACCTTGGATTGGGGGTACATTTAGTCTCCTCGCGGCTGGGTTCTGCTGGCTCGCTGTGCTGGGTTCGACGCCAGGTTCTGAGATGGCACGCGAGAATGCGCAGCATTTTGATACCTGTTTGAAGTGGGGCCTCATTGGTATCGGGACCGCATTCGCCCTCTACTGGGGGAAGGTGTTTTGTAATTTCATATTGCGGCGACCCTCGTGACGGGGGAACAGTTGAGGGGGACGCCGACACGCGTCGGCGTGCTCAGGCTTTTGGTTTGCAATCAAAATGAAAAGCGTGCCTTTTCAGTATGGCTATCTTCACGCGGTTTGCAGGAATGTTTAGCGAAATCAATGGTTCGCCTGCGTCTGGGAGACTAGGGGTCGGAGGTTCAAATCCTCTCGCTCCGACCATTACCCTTCAAAACAACATCCGGCGAAGCAAGGTGTTTTGCTGTTGGGCATTCGCTGCGTGGACGGGCGCGACAGCCAGCTATTCCAGAGCCTCTTGTCAAGATTGGTTGTCACCTCATCGCAAGCTTCAGCGTCAAAAACGCGCGACTGTCGGATTTTGATCGTCTACCCAACATAGCACTGGTAAGCTTTCTCTATCAGCGCTTTGAGCTCGCCTCTCACTGTGACTGGGAGTCTCGAACTTCGGCCCGCCTCATGAGAGGGACGCCATGCCCCGAGATCCTCTGGCGAATTTCGTCGAGACCCAGAACATCGCCCGCTTCCGGGCGCTGCTTGCTGTGGAAAACCATCCTGACAAACGCAAGATACTGATCGAACTTTTGGCTCAGGAAGAAGCAAAGCACATGGCGTCGTCGATGCCGGATGGCTGGAGGCAATAGCCCCGCCCAAGTGCTGCTTGCGCGGTTACTTGAGCGTGGCGATATAGGCCGCGATGTCCGCCGTCTCGTCCCGGCTTAGCTCCATATTCGGCATTTTCGGATGGGGGTCGAGCAGGAAGCTTGCGGTCTTCGCCGGATCGAAGTCCGGCCGTTTGGCAATGGAAGCAAACGGCGGTGCTTCGGTGGTCGCTCCCTTCTGGTCGGTCGCGACCAGATGGCAGCCCGTGCACCATCGTCTGACCAGCGTTTCGCCCTGGTCGGGATTGGCGGCGAAGGATGGGGTAGCCACAAGGCTCGCGATGAGGATCAGGTGGTAACGAGCGATCCGAAAGCTGTTCGACATGTTACTCCGTCGCTCTGATCGACCTCGATCACAGCCGTTGCAAAAATCCGTATGTGTGGACGACAGCGCGTGGGCAACCCCGCGCGACGGTTATTGTTTTCGTCACCGCGGCCGTGGTGTGCCGGTTCGTAACCTTTCGAGCGCCCAGAATGCGAAGATGCCGAAAAACGACAGCAGGAAAATGCCGCCGCAAAGGAGCAAGGTTTGTCCAGCAGTTGAAGCCATGGCGTCCTCCAGGGATTGCCAACACCGGACCGCGGCGGGTGCTGCGGCGGCGGCCTTCAGTGTGGTCTATTTGCGGGATGCGGCATTGCGCCAGATCAAGCGGCGAGCCGGCCAGCCGCATCAATGCTGCGATCGGATCGGCGCGGCCGGGCCGCGCAAACCGACAAGATGGAACCATTTACGCGAGATCTCCCGCACGCTCTTGAGGTGTGAAGCCGGAGTATTTTTCGGGAGCGATGCATTTTCTCCGTCAGGTAGTGAAGTGACACACAATGCCTCGAAGGTTTGCCATGATAAAATGCCTGGGCGGGGGAGAATGAACTGCCCCGATGCTGGTTAAGCGCCAGTGGCGCGGAACCTGTGGCCAAAAACGCTTTTCACAATTGGTCGTGTCGTTTTCTCAACAGGAGAACCGAGATGCGAAAGATGGTCTTCGTTGTTGCATTCGCCGCCTTTGGCTTCGTCGCAAGCGAGGCGTCTGCCGTCACCGTGCTCACCACCACACAGAAGGACGTGAAGAAACAGTGCGAGGGAAAGACCTCGTGCAGTTCGGCGTGCGGAAGTACGCTCTGCAATTACGTCTGCGACGATCCAAAAAAGCAATTCACGGTCGCCATATATCTGAAGAGGCTGCCTGGACGCGTGACAGGCTCCGCCTCGGCCGGAGCCAAAAGTAGCGTCCAATAAGCGGCTCCACGCCGGCACTTTTCGGGTGTCGCACGATGTTGTCTCCCCCGGTCTGCCAGCAAGGCCGGGGAAGCAGCCATCATGTCAGCCTCGGGCGCCTGTAGACGAGTTCGCCACGGCGTTTCCATCCACCGCGTCAATTCCGCGACTGGATCGCGGCAGTGAGCTTCGATAGGCTCGCTGCAGCCGGCGAGGCAAATCGCCGGTAAAGCGGGATGCAACCCGCGATGTCTGGAATGGAAACCCGAGGGCTCATCATGAAAGCACGTCCGACCGGCGTCATACCGCCGATGACCACGCCGTTCCGCAAAGACGGCGAGATCGATTTCAAGCAGGTTGCGCCCCAGGTCGACTGGCTGATTGATGCCGGCAGTCACGGCATGGCGGCCGGCGGCTCGACAGGTGAGGGCCATACGCTCGACCATGAAGAGTATCGCGACCTGATGGCGGCGACGGTGGAAGCCGCGAAGGGCCGCGCGCCCGTCATCGCCGGCATTATCGTCGACTCCACCCGCGATGCGATCCGGCGCGGCAAACTGGTGCGCGACATGGATGTCGCCGCACTCCAGGTCACGCCGGTGCATTACCTGTTCAAGCCGGACGAGCAGGCGATGGTCGATCACTTCCGCCGCATGGCGGATGAGACCGGCATGCCGATCATCATCTACAATGTGGTGCCGTGGTCGTATCTGTCGCCGGCGTTGCTGACCCGCATCATGAACGAGGTGCCGCTGGTGGTCGGCGTCAAGCAGAGCGCCGGCGACCTGAAACTGTTCGCCGATCTCATGATGATGGCGCCGGACAAATTGATCTACAGCGCGGTCGACGCGCTGATGTATCCGTCCTACGCGCTCGGCGCGCACGGATCGATCGCGGCGATCCTGAGCGCCGCGCCGCATGCCTCCGTCGAACTCTGGGACGTGGTCAAGGCCGGCAACCACGTCCGCGCGCTGGAGTTGCACCAGAAACTGCTGACGCTGTGGAACGCCATCGTCTCGGACAACCTGCCGGCGTGTACACGTTACGCGCAGTCGCTGCAGGGCTTGCCAAAGACCTTCTCCCGCGCGCCAATGCCGCAAGCCTCACCGGCGCAACAGGCCGCCATCAAGAGCGCGTTGCAGGGACTGGGTGCGTTGAGCGGCCAGCGGGTCGAGGCGGCGGAGTAATTCCGCCGCGCGAAAACGCGCCCCAGACCATCGCGCCGGGCCGGACGGGCGGCTTTACCGGCGGTTTCCAGCTGTTACTGTCCGGCTTCGCACGGGCCCCATGGATGAGGGCCCCAATTCAGAAACTTGAACCTGAGGTCAACGCTCTCCATGAAGGATTTTGCCGGAAAATTCGCCGTGATCACCGGAGGCGGCACGGGCATGGGCCGCGAACTGGCGCGCCAACTGGTTGCCGAGGGCTGCAATGTCGCGATGTGCGACATCTCGATGGAGGCGATGGCTGAAACCAAACGGCTGTGCGAGGCCGAAAAGCTGCCGCAGGGCCTGCGCGTCACCACCCATGTCGCCGACGTCTCGATCGAGGCCCATCTGCAGCGTTTTCGCGATGAGCTGCTCGAGCAGCAGGCGACCGACAAGATCCATCTGCTGTTCAACAATGCCGGCATCGGCGGCGGCGGCAGCCTGTTCACCAACACCCGGGAGCAATGGGAGCGTACCTTCAACATCTGCTGGGGCGGCGTCTATCTCGGCGTCCGCACCTTCCTGCCGCTGATGATGAAGGCGGATGAGGGCCATATCGTCAACACCTCCAGCGTCAACGGTTTTTGGGCCTCCGTCGGCCCGGGCGTGTCACACACCGCCTACGCCTCCGCCAAATTCGCGGTGAAGGGATTTACCGAATCCCTGATGAACGATTTGCGGCTCAACGCGCCGCACATCAAATGCTCGGTGGTGATGCCCGGGCATATCGG